>JBBRRL010000009.1:0-14502 GCA_038200775.1 Nitrospirales bacterium | reverse complement strand
CTTCCTCGGAATGTCCGCGGGTCTTCTAAACATCTACCGAATGGCGTCGCGTCTCTGATGCAGGAAAGTCCTCTCCATCCGTTTGAACTACACTCCTACGGACCCATCGCACTGTTCGGTCTGGATATTTCCCTGAACAAGGCCGTCATCATGATGTGGGTCGTGATCGCGCTCGCGGCGTGGTTTCTGATCGCCGCCGGCCGGCAGCGGCGGCTGATTCCTGGCCGCATGCAGAGTCTCGCTGAGATGCTGGTGGAATTTCTGCAAGGGATGATTCTCGATACGATTGGCAAACGGGGCATGGCCTTTTTCCCCTTTATCGCCAGTCTCTTCATCTTCATTCTATTCTCGAATCTCCTGGGCCTTATTCCGGGGTCGTATACCATCACCAGCCAGATTGTCGTCACCGCCGCCTTCGCCCTGTTCGTCTACGCCATGAGTATCATCGTCGGCTTCGCCTACCACGGCATCAAGTTTTTTCAGATCCTGATCCCGCCCGGGACGCCGCCGCTGTTGCTGCCCTTGATGATGCCGATTGAGCTTATCAGCCAGCTGGCTCGTCCCTTTGCCCTGGCGGTCCGACTCTTTGCCAATATGACCGCAGGTCATACGATCTTGGCGGTCCTGTTCGGGATGGCGCTCTCCTTGCCGCTGCTGATTGGCTGGCTGCCGTTCGCCTTTACGGTAGCCATTTCCGTGTTGGAAGTCGGAATTGCATTTATTCAAGCCTACATCTTTACGATTTTGACATGCGTGTACCTTGGTGATGCCATCAATCTTCATGGGCATGCGGAAGAAGCGCACTAGGAAAGGCCTCGAAAGGAGAATTCTGAATGGACAGTGTAGCTGCTGCGTTTTTGGGAATGGGACTTGCGGCCGCGGGCTTTGCGGGCGCGGGCATCGGGATCGGTTTTATCTTCGGTAAAATGATCGAGGCAGTGGCGCGACAGCCTGAAGCGGAGGCTCGGGTGGCCAAGTACATGTGGATCGGATTCGCGCTCGTCGAGGCGATCGCACTCTACGGGTTGGTGATCGCGTTCATCATCATGGGTCTTCGGACTTCGTAGAACGTACAGGAAGGTCGTGCTCGATGCCGCAGTTTGAAACTCAGTTTTTTTCCTCGCTGATCTTCTGGGAGATCGTTTCCTTTGCGATTCTGTTTTTCGTCCTGGCGAAATACGCGTTTCCGCCGCTCCTCGAAGGTCTCGATGCGCGTGAGCGTAAAATCCGGGACAGTATTGAGGCCGCTGAACGGCAACGGGCGGAAGCCGAGCGCCGCATGGCCGAATATGAGATCAAAATGAAGGGAGCGCAGAAGGAAGCGGAAGCGCTGGTCGAGCAGGCGAAGCACCGGGCGCAGCATCTTTTGGAAGAAAATGAGAAACGCCTCACCCAAGAGGCGGAGCGGATCAGAACCAGCACGGCACGCGAGATCGATCAGGAGCGAAGACGCGCGCTTGAAGACGTGCGGGGGTATGCCACGGACCTGGCTCTTCGGGTTGCCGAGAAATTGGTCGAGCGAACCCTTACGGATGCCGACCACAAGCGCCTGGCGGAGGAAGCGCTCTCTGCCGTCGCCCGAGACTATGACAGCAAGCCCTGACCCTTACTTCTTTTTAAAGACTTCGCCGAGGAGCCCGGCCCATTCGTCGCGCGCCACGGCCGGCATCGTGCTGATCTGAATGTGCCCGATAGCCGCATTCTTGACTGCAGCCTTCATGGCGGTTTTGTTATCTGGGAACTCCCAGATCGCCACGACATCATATTCCCCCAGGCAGTAGTAGGCATTTAAGAGTTTGCCGCCGAGTTCCTCGGCATTGTGCTTGACGGCATCGGACCGTGATACTCCTTGGTCCTTCATGGTCATAATCCCATCACGCGTAAATTTTACCAGGCTGACATAGACCGGCATAAATCACCTCTTTTCTAAGGCCCAGGTGATGCCCGGGCGTGTTTAGGAAGACAGCGTGAGAGCGTATTCTAATCTAGGCGCCTTGGGGAATTGCAACTGGATTTAAGACAGAGGTGAGGCCCGGTGCGTGTCGGGTTTATTGTCGAACGTCAAGTCTCGACAGCTTAGTTTGTGCTGCCCTGCCGATAGCCTGCGGGGTCCAAGGTCACCTGTACAAATCCAACCCTTGCGAGCGCGGTTATCACGCGGTCTCGGAGCAGCGGCTCGAACAGCCGGGCCAATTCATCCCGGCCCACCTCCACCCGAGCCCTGCCGGAAGAGTCCCGGACACGGACCTGACGAAACCCTTCGCGAAGCAGATATGCTTCCGCCTCTTCGACGCGTTTCAAGCGATCGAGCGTGATCAGCTCACCGCGTGCAATGCGGGAGGAAAGACAAGCCGCCGCCGGCTTGTCCCAATTCGGCAAACCCAAAAGTCGCCCTGCAGTGCGGACGGCCTCTTTGCCGAGGCCGGCTTCGAGTAACGGGCTTCGCACCCCGCACTCGCGCGCCGCCTTCATTCCCGGGCGGTCATCACCGACATCATCCGTCTGCGCCCCGTCGCAGACGTGCGCGATTCCCATGCGTTCGGCAAGAGGCACGAGGGCTGTATATAAATCTGTCTTGCATCGATAACATCGGGAGGCTGTGTTGTGAACGAATTCGGCATCCCGCAACTGGTCCGTGTTGTGGATCACGTGACGCACACCGAGGGTACGGCAGAGTTGGCTTGCCAGGTCGAGCTCAAGGGCCGGATAGGTAGCGGAGACCGCGGTGACGGCTACGGCACGTGCTCCTAAAGTGTCATGTGCGACTTTTAAGACCACCGAGCTATCAATGCCTCCCGAAAAAGCAATCAGTGCCGAGCCAAGATCGGATATGATCCTGCGAAGCCGGCCGAGTGCGTCATTCTCCCTAGAGTCGGGAAAGCTCATTGAACAACCTCGGGCGTGATCTGCGCTTCGGCCTGCCTGGCGATGGCGACCACGGCGACCGCTTCGGGATGTAGATACTTCTGCGCCACCCGAAGGACGTCATCGATGGTTACCGCTGCGATAGCCTTGGGATAATCTTCAAAATAGCTAAGACCCAGGCCGTGAAGCTCGATCAACGTGAGCAACGCCGAGAGCTTCACGGTAGTGTCGAGCCGCAAGGGGAAGCTACCGATCAGATACGCTTTCGCGTCGGCGAGCTCTTGATCACTGACACGGTCGGTCCGTATGCGCTTAACCTCTTCGATCACACTGGCGATCGCTTGTTTGGCGGTGGCGTTTCGAGTTTGGAGGCGCACGGTGAACGGACCGGGCATCACGTTTGCCTGAAATCCGCTGTCCACGTCATAGGCCAGGCCGAGCTCATCACGAATCCGGTTCACTAGACGGGAAGAAAATCCTCCGCCGCCCAGAATATAATTCATGACCGACACGGCATAAAAATCGGGATTTGCTCTCTCGATCCCTATATGGCCGAGGATGATGTTTGCCTGTGTAAGGTTCTTGTCGATCACTTTTACCATCGGCTGTGACAATGCGGGAGGCGAAGGGATCTTGTCCTGGGGAGAGCTTCGTTGCGCCCATGCGCCAAAATGTTTCTTAATGAGATCCAGGGCCCGAGCGTCTCGGATGTCGCCGACGACAGCAATCACTGTATTGTTCGGATCATAGTAGGCGCGGTGAAATTGAACAAGATGTTTGCGCGCGATCTGAGAGACGGTTTTCGGCGTGCCATTGGCGGGTCGACCGTAGGGATGTTTCCCAAAGACGATGGCGTCAAAAGCTTTGTCGGCCAGGATGGACGGCTGATCGCCCTCTCCTTGGAGTTCGCCTAATACCTCACTGCGGACCCGCTCCACCTCCCTTTCGGGAAATATTGGATTCATCAAGACATCTGCGAGAAGCGGGAAGCCCACGTCTATGTCTTTTTTAAGGACGCGGAGCGTTCCGGCGCTGAAATCTTCACCTCCGCTAAATTTCAACTCGCCTCCGATGAACTCGATCTGCTGGGCTATAGTCGTCGCATTTCGCGTCTTCGTGCCTTCATCCAGCATTTCTGCAACCATCGAAGATAATCCCGCAAGTCCCTCCGGATCCTTGACACTACCCGCCTTGACGAGGATGTTGATCGTCACCATCGGGAGGAACGGCTGGTCGAGGGTCAAGACCGTCAAGCCGTTCGGCATGACGGTGCGCGAAGGCTTGATCTCGGCTGCCCCACTGTCCTTGCCGGTCCCCACTCCGAGGAGAACTGCTATTAAGAACGAGATGACGTAGAAGGTCGCCGCTTTATAACCTTTGTGTGAAATCATCGCGATGCGGCTTCCGCGGGGACGAGAATGCCTGTCGTGAGCCTATCGGGGACCAAATATTGGCGGGCGACCCGTCGTACATCCTGCTCCGTCACCTTGCGTAGATTCGCGACGTAGTTATCAACGTACTGCCACCCTGCGCCCACCGTTTCAGCCGTACCCAGCAGCATTGCTTGCCGGAAGACGGAATCCTGCTCAAAAACGTGCCTGGCTTCCACCTGATTTTTGGCTTTCTGCATCTCTTTGGCAGACGGCCCCTGTTTCTTGAAACGTTCGATCTCCGTCAAGAGAGCTTTCTCGACCTCGTCGATCTTTGCGCCGGGTCTTACCACGGCGTACACGGTGTACAGCTCAGGATCGGCTGAGAGCTCGCTATAGCTTGCCCCGACAGCCAGCGCGAGCTTCTTTCGGTAGACGAGCGCGTCGTGCAGCCGTGAGCTTTTCCCGGAGGAGAGAATGTTTTCGAGCACGGCCAGAGCATGCACATCCGGACTTTTAAAATTCGGGACTTTGTAGCCGAGATAAATAAAAGGTAATTGCGCCTCACGCTTGACGACGATGCGCCGTTCGCCCGTCTGAGGAGGGTCCACAATTTGTTGTATTGGAGGAGGACTGCCTTTCGGAAGCCCTTCGAAATACTGCTTGATGAGGGGCAGGGCGGTCTCTGTCTTCACGTCCCCGACGATTACCACCGTGGCATTGTTCGGCACATAGTACTGCTCGTAGTGCCGCTGAAGATCTTCGCGTGTCATGGCATTCAAATCGGGAAACCAGCCGATAATCGGCCAGTGATACGGATGCTCCATGAACGCCTGCGCGAACATCTGCTCTACCATGTACGCCTGGGGATTGTCTTCGGTCCGAAGCCGCCGCTCTTCCTTGACGACTTCCCGCTCGAGCTGGAACTCCTTGTCGTCGAGCAGCAAGCCTTGTAGGCGGTCGGACTCGAGCTCCAGGGCGAGGGCGAGCTTGTCAGCGGCAAGGTTTTCGAAATAGGCCGTGTAGTCTTGGCTTGTGAAGGCGTTGTCGTTCCCGCCATTTTTCTTGATGGTTTTTGAGAATTCGCCTTTGCCGTGTTTCTGCGTCCCTTTGAACATCATGTGCTCAAGCATATGCGATAAGCCGGCCCGGCCCATGATTTCGTTGCGCGATCCGACTTTGTACCAGATCTGCACGGTGATGACCGGCGCTTTCGGCTCCTCCACGAGTAACACCTTCATGCCGTTCGACAATATATGTTCTTGTACTCGGGGACTGTCGGCGGTGGCGAGCGATGACAGAAGAAAGAACATCACCGCTGCGAACAAGCAAAGCTTTTGGACAATGATTGTCCTGTGGGTTTTCAGTAGCATTTTTATGAGCAGGTGAGCGCAGGCTCAGGTATAAGGTACGCGGCTCGCTTCCGCTGTGGATCAAGAAGAGATGACTCGAGCGAGCCCAGTTGTCCGCATGCCCCGAGCACGTCCTGTCCTTTGCTCTTCCGGATGAAGACATCAAGACCACGGCCAGCCAGGACTTTCTGAAAGCGTAAGACGGCCTCGTGGGATGGACGCCTGAAGGGACTTTCCGGGAACTCATTAAATGGAATCAAATTAATTTTGCAGCGAATCCCGCGAACCAGGTCAGCAACCTGTCCGGCGTCTTCAATGCTGTCATTCTCGCCGCCCAGCAGGACGTACTCGAACGTGAGACGGCGGTGAGGCTTTAATGGATATTTCCTGCAGGCGTCCATGAGCGACTTCAATGAATAGGCATGACTGGCAGCGGGCATCAGGCGACTGCGTTGAGTCTCATTGCTCGCGTTCAACGAAACCGCAAGGTTGACACCCATGTCTGCGACACGTGTGAGGCGCGGCGCAAGGCCAGCCGTCGATAGTGTGATGCGGCGTGAGGAAAAGCCCAGCCCCCAGCGCCGATTCGTCAGACAACGCACTGCCTCTTCCACGGCATCGAGATTTGCAAGTGGCTCTCCCATGCCCATCAGTACGATGTTCGTCAACGCTTGGTGGCCAAGTTCCCGTTGTATGGCAAGTACCTGGCCGACGATTTCATGAAATCTCAAGTTGCGGAGCAATCCCATTCGGCCGGTCAGACAGAAAGCGCAGTCGAGCGTGCAGCCTACCTGCGTCGAAAGGCACAGGGTTAACCGGCCTTCGTCAGGGATCGTCACACTTTCAACGGCCAGGCCGTCGGTGAGAGACAACACGAATTTGCGGGTGCCGTCTGACGCCGCACGAATGTCCCGGATCTTAAGGAAGGAAATAGACGCGCGCTCCGCAAGCCATACCCGCTCATTTTTCGGCACGTCGGTCATGGCGTCCACGTCCGTAACCCGCCTCTGATAAAGCCAATGTAATATCTGATTGGTGCGGTACGAAGGGGCTCCAAGGGGCTGTAACAAGCGTTCAAGTTCTGCAGTGGCGAGGGTCAGAAGATCGACAGATTCATGCATGTCAGGCACGAGAGTAACATAGCATAACACACGCGGCAACCCTCTAAAGAGGTCATGGCATGATATACTCCCCGCAGGAAATTCAATGCTGCTATGAAGAAATTATGCCTCCTATTTACGATGGTCGGTCTCGTCACAATCATTGGCACCGACGATGTTCGTGGGGACTTCTCACCGGTTCGCTGCGCCAGCGAGGTTGAATGTTTTACCGAGGCCATGAGCGCCCTGGATCGCGGCGCTGTTCCATCGGCACACGCGCTGCTCCTCAAGCTCACCCAAGAATTCCCAAACACCGTCTGGTCGGGTCGGGCGTCGCTGGTGCTCGGGCGCTACTATCAGGAACAGCATGACCCCCAGGCAGTCATGTATCTTCTGAGTGCACAGCGGCACCTCCAGGTGTTGGGCGACTATGGCTATTATTATCTAGGCGAAGCGCTCTTTGCGGTTTCGGAGTGGAATGGTTCAGCCAGTGCCTTTGATCTTCTGAGCGCCCGGTATCCGGACAGTCTGTTACGGCCGCAGGCGCTCCAACGATCCGCGGAAGCCTGGTTTCAGGCAGACGACTGCCGAAGAGCCAGCGAACGACAGGCAGCATTCCTTGCGGCCTATCCGAGGCATACCTTGGCGCCGGCAATTCTGTTGAGACAGGCTGATTGCTATCAAAAATCCGGAGACACGGCGACGGCAACCGCGACCTATCGCAGACTTTGGATTCATTTATCCCCCACACTGCAGGCAGGCGAGGCGGCATTTCGACTGCAAGCCATGAAGGACAAAGGCATCACGATTCCCGAGGTCAGTTCTCAGGATCTGTGGGTGCGGGCAAAGGGGTTTTTTGACGCTGGGCAATACGTGTTTGCAATACCCGTCCTGCAAGAAGCTCTCAAAAGTTCGACCCTGCCAGATCGCTCCCAAGCTCTCCTCACTCTGGGCATCGCCCGGTTCAGATTAAAGCAATACACGGAGGCCCGTCCAATCTTTACTGAACTTATTCGAACTCGTGCTGGCGCGGTCTCACAGGAGGCTGTCCTCTGGTTAGGCCGGGTGTACCTGCGGCAGCGCCTGGATGAGTCGTTTGATGCTCTGGCTCGGGAAGTGAATACAGGTCTTCTCTTAGGAGAATCAAAGGCAAAATTTCTTTTGCTGCTGGCAGCAGCGTATGTGGAACGCGGCCGGATCGAGGGAGCGATCAACATCTACCGTCAGGCTGCGGAAGCGGCAGGAAAGACCCCCACTGCCGTAGAGGCGCTGTGGCAGATCGGATGGGTGCATTATAACGAAAAGCGGTATGCTCAAAGCCTTCTCGCTTTTGAGGAAAGCCGAGCCGTCCAGCCCTTAGGGTCGAGTGCCGCACAAGCGCTTTACTGGAAAGCGCGGACCATTGAAAAACTCGGGGACCGTCAGAAAGCGTTCGATACGTTTCAATTGGTTTGCAATGAGGCGCCTCGTTCCTATTATTGCCAAACGGGACAGGCGCGCAACAGTCGGGTGGACCAAGGCAAAGAACTCACCAGCGATAGCCGCGTCGCATTGCCTGACCCGTCCGCACCGCAGGCCTATTCTCTCATGACGGACGTCCATTACAAGCGGGCCGAAGAGCTTCAGCTTCTTGGATGGCAGCATGAGGCTGCCGAGGAGTTGTTGACTCTGACGCCGCGGCTAGGTCAGAACCGGGAAACTGCGCTGTGGCTTGCGGGGCTTCTACGTTCCGCCGGTGAATATCACCGCGCGCTTTCGTTAGTCCGGACATTTTACGCTGACGTTATCGAACGCGGCGGAGCAGATGTCGGCACAAAGTTTTGGGAACTGGCCTATCCCGGGGGCTACTTTCCGATTATTCGGGCGCTTCCCGACACCCAGCGAATGGAGCCTCAATTAATTGCTGCGATCATTCGAGAGGAGAGTGCGTACAATCCCCGTGCTGTTTCCTCCGCCGGAGCGCTGGGTTTGATGCAAGTCATGCCACAAACCGGGGAGAAAATTGCCGGGCAATTAGAGCCCCAACAACTTTTTCGCCGAGACCGATTGTATGAACCTTGCTACAACATCCGGCTTGGGAGTTGGTACCTTCGGTATCTTGCTGAAAAATTCACGAATAATTTGGTCTATGTCATTGCCGCATACAATGCCGGACCTGAGATCGTTTCGAAATGGGTGCAACTAAGAGGGGATAAAGACCAGGATGAATTTATAGAGTCAATCCCTTACACAGAAACAAGAAATTACGTGAAGAAAGTACTCCGAAGTTACGGCGAATACAAAAGAATCTATCCGTCTCAATCAGACCCGCCGACATTGACAAGGCTTAAGGAGCCAGGTATAGTCCGCTGCCGTGGCGGCAATTTCGTCGAATAAACTTGCGGATCTCGAAGCGCAGGTAAAAGGTTTGATCACCCATCTCCAAGAACTCAAAGGGCGGAACGCGCATTTGGAAGAACGCCTCCGCGAGGCTGATGGAAGACTGACGTCCCAGAATGCGACGCTCAGGCGGTGGGAAAAGGAACGAGGATGGTTACGGGGAAAGTTAAGCAGTGTGTTGGGAGACTTGGAGGCCATCGAATTTAGTGAGCCAAGCCTTCGAGATTGAGGTCTACGGGTGCCGGTACACGATTCGTGGCGATGCGGAGGAAAGCTATGTCCGTGAGCTGGGGCGGCATGTCGATGAGCAGATGCATACACTGGCGAACAAGATGCGAAACGCCACGCCCATACAGTTGGCGGTCTTGACTGCCATCAATTTGGCCGATGAACTCCGCCAAGCTCTGAAGCAGCAGCAGGAGCACGCAGATGAACTGGATCGTCGAGCGACGGGGCTGATCACGTCAATTCAAGAGACGATGGGAGACGCACGCTAGACTTTCTTATTGAATGGTTTGGGTGAAGCTTGTTACAATAAAACCAGTTGGGAGAAATGCGCGGACGGGCCCGATGCCCAGTTGCCGCAGGACGCGAAACTGAAGGACCATACATTGTTACCGATCGGAACTTAGTGCCATGCCATCACACCCCCAAACAGAGCGGGTTGAACCGGCGCATCAGCACCGCCGGAGAGGTAAGCGGGTCGAAAAAAATGAAAACTCTCTACCCATCAAGGCCACCGCGGCGCTTTTGATGGAAGGTTCTGCATCCATAGCTCTCCGCGGCCAAAGGGTGTGATCTCGCTGGTCAACGTTCCTGTCTCCTTCTCCGTCGCTCTCTCCCACTGACAATTATCAGGCGTCACGGCCGAGCGAAGCCGTTCTGGCCTCGCTAAAGAGTGGGGAGGCTACCATTACAGACATAGCGATGATCATTGTGGCAGTCGCGGGCGGTACCGCCGTCGGCGCCGGGATATTCTGGATCCTCCAAGGGTGGGTTGTCTCGTCCCGGTTTAGACTTGCAGAGGATCGCGCCGCGCAGATAATTCGGGCAGCCGAGAAAGATGCTGACACACGTGCGCGAGAGGCCAAGCTCGAAGCCAAGGATCTCATCGTCCAGGCGAAGACCGACCTGGAGAAGGAGATCCAGACACACAGGGCCGAAATCCTCGCGCTTGAGAAGAGGTTGCTTCAAAAGGAAGAGACTCTTGACCGCAAGGCTCTGCAGTATGAGCGACGGGAAGAGGAGCTCCACACGAAAGACAGGGGAGTGGGGCTTCGCGAAAAAGCCGTCCAGGATAAAGAGCTTGCCGCTGAGCAGTTAACGCGCGAACGAATCGCGGCTCTTGAGCATGCGTCAGGAATGACGGCCGATCAGGCCAAGACGGCGATCATGCTTGATATTGAAAAAGAGGCAAAATTCGACGCAGCCAAAATGGTGAAGCGTATCCAGGATGAAACGAAAGAAACAGCCGACCGTGAGGCAAAGGAGATCATCACCCGATCGATTCAACGCATCACCCGTGATTATGTCGCGGAATCGACGATCTCAGTGGTGGCGATTCCGAATGACAGCATGAAAGGCCGGATCATCGGCCGGGAAGGTCGGAATATTCGCGCGCTAGAGGCTGCCACGGGGGTGGACCTTGTCGTGGACGAAACACCAGAGGCGGTCATGATATCCGGATTTGATCCGCTGCGCCGGGAAATTGCAAAGGTGTCTCTGGAACGCTTAATGGCCGATGGCAGGATCCATCCGACTCGGATAGAGGAGGTGGTGGAGCGGGTCAAAACTGATATCGATAAGCTGATGATCGAAGAGGCAGAGAAAATCCTTTTTGAACTCGGCATTCCCGGCGTGCATTCCGAAATTGTCAAGCTGCTCGGTCGATTAAAGTTCCGCACGAGCTATGGTCAAAACAATCTGTACCATGCCCGGGAGGCGGCATTCATCTGTGGAATAATGGCGGCCGAACTGGAGTTGGATATTCGCTTGGCGCGCCGCGGGGCGCTCATGCATGATATGGGCAAGGCTCTGAGTCAGGAAGAGGAAGGCCCCCACGCGATTATTGGAGGCGATTTCGCAAAGAAATACGGGGAAGAGCCCAGGGTCGTCAATGCAATTGCCGCCCATCATGAGCAGGTCGACCCGATATGTGCCGAGACCGTCCTCGTCGCTGCTGCGGAATCACTCTCAGCGGCTCGGCCCGGTGCTCGAAGAGAAACCGTGGAGGCGTATATCAAGCGGCTTGAAAAACTTGAAAAGCTCGCCGTCGATTACAAAGGGGTAGACAAAGCCTACGCCATTCAAGCCGGTCGTGAAATCCGCGTCATTGTCAAACAGGATTCAATCGCCGATGCGGAGTGCGCCCAGTTATCCCGCGACCTGGCGCGCAAAATCGAGCAGGAACTCACTTACCCCGGCCAGATCAAGGTCACAGTGATTCGAGAGAGCCGGTACGTGGACGTCGCGAAGTAACACTGGGCAAAGAGACCGTCCTGGCGGCCTCGGGCGGGCTGTGCCAAAGTGGAAAGATTACCCCGGCGGCCTTAAATAATCGTTAGGCCTTCGGGTCGAGCAAGCTTTCCTCCGGTGGGCGGGTGCTAGGGGAAAAGAAATCTGTCCTGGCAGATTTCAGGGTGGGCGGGTGCACTGGGATAAGGCGCTGTCTTGGCAGCGCCGGGGCGGGCGGGTGAGATGAAAATTCTTTTTATTGGCGATATCTTCGGGGAGCCGGGCCGTAGAACGGTTGCCCGGCAGGTGCCAAGGTTTGTGGGCGAACGGGGAGTCGATTTCGTCATCGCTAACGGAGAGAACGCCGCGGGAGGGTTCGGGATCACCCCCGATATTGCCAAGGAATTATTCAATGCCGGTGTCCATATCATTACCAGCGGAAACCATATCTGGGACAAAAAAGAGATCATTGAATACATAGCCGATGAGCCCCGGTTGCTCCGGCCCGCGAATTATCCGAAGGAAGTGCCCGGGTGCGGCAGCGTCGTCACGATGACGTCCAGCGGGGAAAAGATTGGCGTACTTCAACTGATGGGTCGCGTGTCGATGCCGACCTTGGATTGTCCTTTTCGGGTCGGCCGCGAAGAAGTGGACAAACTCCACAACAAAGTGTCCTGCATTGTCGTCGATATGCATGCAGAAGCCACTTCTGAGAAGATGGCGATGGGCTGGTATTTGGACGGGACCGTCAGCGGCGTGTTCGGGACACACACGCATGTCCAGACCGCGGACGAACGAATTCTCCCAAAAGGGACGGCCTATTTGACTGAAACGGGTATGACGGGGCCATCCGAGTCGGTGATAGGCGTAAAGAAAGAACTCGCGATTGAGAAATTCCTGACCCAGATGCCGCGACGCTTCGAGGTGGCCGCCGGCCCATGTATTTTCTCGGCGGTCCTGTTGGAAGTCGATGTGGCTCTGGGAAAAGCCGTGTCGATCGAGCGGATTCGTTTGCAGGACTGACCAGAATGCGATTGCCGCAGATTCCTCGTGTCATTCTCTCCGTCTCGGCAGTGACCGCTCTGCTGCGCACCCATGTAGAAGCGGGCTTTGCGGATGTCTGGCTGGAAGGCGAGATCTCCAATCTAAGCCTGCCGTCCTCCGGTCACGCATACTTCACGCTGAAAGATGCCTCGAGTCAGATGCGGGCGGTCATGTTCCGGTCGGTGGGGCGTTTCATGCGATTTCAACTCAAGGACGGGATGTGCGTCATTTGCCGGGGCCGCCTGACAGTGTACGAGCCAAAAGGCGATTACCAGATGCTGGTGGACTATGCGGAGCCCAAAGGAATCGGCGCCCTTCAGGTTGCCTTCGAGCAGTTGAAACAGCGGTTAGCGTCCGAAGGCCTATTTGATGCGAGCCGGAAGAGGCAGTTGCCGGTGTTTCCCAAGCGGATCGGAATCGTCACGTCACCGACCGGGGCCGCAATTAGGGACATGATTCATGTCGCCCATCGGCGCTGGCCGAACGTCGAACTGCTGCTGAATCCTGTCGGAGTACAGGGGATCGGGGCTGCTGCCGAGATCGCCATGGCCATCGGAGAACTGAACGAACTCGGCGGCCTCGATGTTCTTATCGTGGGGCGAGGCGGCGGCTCGCTCGAGGACCTGTGGGCCTTCAACGAGGAGGTGGTCGTACGGGCAATTGCCGCCTCCCGCATTCCCGTTGTTTCGGCCGTGGGCCATGAAATCGATTACACCATCGTCGACTTTGTTGCGGATTTGCGTGCGCCCACTCCATCTGCCGCCGTGGAGCTGATTCTGCCCGATCAATTAGAGATCACGAAACAGCTGACGGCATATGCGCAGCGCGTGGTCCAGGCGGCCCGCGGTGGGTTGCGCAACAGGCGGTCGTGCGTGGATACCGAACGCCGCGCGCTGCTGGATCCGGCCGCTTTGGTGCAGCGGAGTATGCAACGCCGTGATGAATTGGAAATGCGTCTCTGCCTGGCCGAGAGTAGTCGAATGCTGCGCGCCCGCCGCGCGCTTGACACCCTGCGCCAAGATCTCCTGCTGAAAAGCCCTATCCGCCGTGTTGAACAAGGGCTGGCGATGTTACCTCAGCTTCGCACGCGGCTTGAACAGCGGACGTGCGCAATCCTGACAGGATGGGGGCAGTCCTTGCAGCAAAACGTCGGGGCGCTGCATGCACTGAGTCCATTAGCCATTCTTGCGCGCGGGTACAGCATCACGCGTCGTTGGCCCCAGATGCAACTTTTACGAAAGGCCGATGAGGTCGCGCCGGGCGATTCGGTGCATGTTCGATTGGCCGCTGGCGACATCATCTGTGAAGTCCGGCAACTCGGTGAAGACTTGCAGCCCGGTGAATCTTAATAACTGAGAGGGTGTTGTGGCGACCGTAAAATTTGAAGAAGCGCTCGCGCGACTCGAGACGATCGTGAACGAGCTTGAGCGTGGCCAGCTGCCACTTGACGATTCGATGCGGATCTTTGAGGAAGGCATGAAGCTGTCAAAGACCTGCCTCAAAATGCTCGAGGATGCAGAGCGCAAGGTCGAGATCCTTCTTAAGGATAAGGATGGCAGCAAACGAACACGACCTTTTGAGCTGGAGATGATACCAGGCTCAGAGCCTGACAACGGCGACAGGAATGGCTTGGATACAGAAAGCCCTCCAACAACGTGAACAAAGAGATGGTCCAGGAAGAGCGTCTTGATGTCGCCATGGTCCGCCGGGGCCTCGCGGAGAGCCGCGAGCGCGCTCAGGGAATGATTCTCGCCGGTTTAGTGGCGGTTGCCGGGATACCCGCGGCTCACAACTCGCATCGCATTGGTCATGACACGGAGATCTCTGTTCGGCGCCCTCCGCATCCTTTTGTAGGTCGGGGGGGTGTAAAACTCGCTGCAGCCCTGGAACGATTTTCAATTAACCCGTCTGGTCTGACGGCGCTCGACGTCGGCGCCT
>JBBRRL010000008.1:0-14927 GCA_038200775.1 Nitrospirales bacterium | reverse complement strand
GAACTTTGATTTCGGCCTTGCAACGCTCCGGCCGGCGGCCGAAGCTTATCTGAAAGACGTGATTCCGCGCTATGCGTCCGCCTTCTGCGGCCCCTTCAGGCCCCTGATCGAGTCTGTAATCATTGAGGGTCACACCGACGACGTGGGACCTGACCGACGCAACCTGAGACTCAGTCAGGAGCGGGCTTTTCAAGTCATGACCAAGGCAATGGACATTCTGGAAGGTCGGCCCGAGGACGAGTGCTTTCAGCAGATCACCAGCGCCAGCGGTCGAGGCAAGCAAGATCTGTGGTATAGCATTGATAAACAGTTGAATCGAGACAAGAGCAGGCGGGTAGTGTTTAAAATACGACTTCACGATCCGGCGACCCCGCGAGATCGGAAGTTAATTCCCCCTCCAGTCCCCGCAATCTAGCCGCAAGAAGATACATTCCACTATAGAGGTATTCTTCTGACCCCCAATTCGTAGGTATTGGTATGCTACATTCATTCTCTGGATATGAAGCATTCCATACAGAAGCCTAAGATCCCCTTGGCAAAGATGACCTTGCGTTTTATTAAAGTGAGCGCTCAAGGGGCTGCGCAACGGTCAGTCGCTTTGATTCAAACAATCAGAGAGCAAAGGCGACTACGCAAGGACGCTTGGCACCAGGAAGAAGCCAAATGGCAGCAGAGTCTTTCGGGCGAGCTTGATGCCTCCATCGGGAAGCTCACATATAACGACGCGTTTAGCAAATACGGCCAACCGCAGATGACAATTTTGAATCGCCCCGAAGTCATTGCGGTCTACCAGAGCGGCCGATTAAAGGTGCGAAGGTACCCAGTTTCGCACCAAGGCATCCTATCATGTTTTCACCACGGCTCGCGATTGGAACTTCGATTTAATGATAAGACAAAACTTGTATCGTGGAAGTATACGGAGTGGTGAACGAGCCGTCAGCGCCCGAGCTGCCGCCGCGCCCGGATCTTCCATTGCACACGCAACTCACTAAGCAGATGGCTGGGGAGCCAGCGTTCGATGTTGCCTGTGGCATCGCACAAAACACAACCCGTCGTCTTCCCGCCGTTGCACCGCGGACATTTCCAAGTGACGAGGACTTCCATCAAAACCCCACGATTCAAGCCTGAAGATTTTCTTACCTGAGAGCGTGGATTCAAGATCCATAAGGTAGCATTCCGTCATTAGAGCAGGATTAGCCTCAGATTAAAAACGGCGGTACTTCAGACGATTTCCTGCCGCACAACCTGGTCGCGCCCTTGCGCTTTCGCGCGATACAGCGCAAGGTCGGCGGCTCGTATCAAGGCGCTCGAGGTCGAACCATGATCAGGAAACGAGGACACTCCCATCGATAGGCAAATCGCGTTCAGGAAGCGCGGGTCGCGCTCAACTTCAAGTCTCTTGGTTTCCTCGCGCAGGCGTTCGGCTCGCTGACAGGCGACTTCCAGTGAGGCGCCCGGCAGCAGCAGGAGAAATTCGTCGCCGCCATATCGACAGGCGATGTCGTGGCCGCGCGTGCGGCCGTCGAGATGCCGCGCGAGGGCGCGCAGCATCGTATCGCCGGCCTCATGGCCGAACTTGTCGTTGAACTCTTTGAAGTGATCCACGTCGATCATGATGATGCTCAGCGGCTGCTGATTACGGCCCGCTCTCCGCAGTTCTCGCGGGAGAGTTTCATCCAAATAGCGCCGATTGAACAGGTCAGTGAGCGGATCCCGCATCGATTCGTTCCGCAATGTCTCCCGCAGGATCAGATTTGCCAACGCCAAGGCGATGTGGTTGGCAACCGCCTCGCCTAAAAGCTGGTTCGCGATCATCATATCTCGACGCACCGCCGGTTCGGGGCTGAGCTCCTTCACCGCGGGCTGCAGGATCAGCAGGCCCAATGCTTTGCCCTGTCCAATCATGGGGACACAAAAATAATTTGGCGCCTGCGAAGGCCGTAAATGCTGGCAAATCAATGTTGAGCTGAGATCGCCCATGAGATGGGGCTTAAGGCGTCGCAGCGCCCAGCACATATCCGGCGAGAATTCACTCACGCTGACGCAGTTGGGTCCCCATGACGCCACGACTTCCAACGCCTGCATGGATTCGATGAACAGACAGAGGCTTCCCGAGTCTGTCGCGAACAGCTCTTTCAGGAATCGCGTCGCCACCGTGCAGGCTTCCTCGACGTTATGGCAGGCCTGAAGAAGGGCGGTCATCTCGCTGAGAAAGGTGATCTGCTGTGTCCGGTGTTCAAGTTCATTGATCCAGGCTGTGAGCTTCAGATTCGACTGCCGGAGGGCTTCCTCGATGACTTTGCGCTCCGCGATCTCGCGGCTGAGCTGCTGGGTGCGATCCTGCACGGTCCGCTCCAAATCGCTCGCGTGTTGCTCGAGCGCGAGCTTCTGACCGTCCACCCTGCGACTCAACTGCCGCATTTGGATGGCGCGATTGAGGGAGGCCAATAGGTAATCGGCCTCCAGAGGCTTACGGATGTAATCATAGGCGCCCGCCCGCAGCGCTTGAATCGCGAATTCCTGGTCGTCCGCGCCTGTGATCAGAATCGTCGGCGTCGCGGGAGACAGCCCCCTGATTTCTTTGAGAAGGCTAAGCCCGTCCATGTCCGGCATGCGAATATCCGAGACAATGGCATCATAACTGCCCTGTGCGACGTATCTGAGCGCGTCGGCGGCCGTGGTGGCCGTGTCCACGATCGCCCCGATGAGCTGCGCACGTACCGCGCTCGCCAGTGCATTGAGGACAGGCGTCTCGTCATCCACGATCAGAATACGACATGCTTGGGCCATGAGAACCTTCTTTGCCTACGAGTCTTCGATTTGGAACCGGGTCCATGCCGACATGCACGGTTAGTTATGGCATGCGTCCCTGTCTCTTGGTACAGTCATCGCATGCGTACAGGTCTGGCTCAACTGCCCCTCCATACCGGCAAGGCTCCCGCATGGCTGTTCTCGCGCATGGTACGGCTGGCGCGGGAAATCACCTGTCATATCGTCAGTGAATATGGCCCCGACGATGTTTTGCGACGCCTTGCCGACCCATTTTGGTTTCAAGCCTTGGGATGCGTGCTGGGCTTTGATTGGCATTCGAGCGGGGTGACCACAACCACGACGGCCGCCATCAAGGAGGGTATCAAAGGGCTTGAAACAGACCTTGGCCTGTGCGCCGCAGGCGGCAAAGGAGCAGCGTCCCGCCAGACTCCTCATGAGATCGAAAAGGCTTGCGACCGGTTCGGGTCGGAGCCTGATTCGCTGGTGTATGCGAGCCGAATGTCCGCCAAGGTCGACAGCGCGGCGCTCCAGGATGGATACCAACTTTACCATCATGCTTTTTTCATGACTCGCACGGGTGGCTGGTGCGTCGTCCAGCAGGGCATGAATGAGGAGGTGCGAGCGGCAAGGCGTTATCATTGGCTGGGCCAGCCACTGTCAAACTTCGTCTGCGACCCGCACGCGGCTGTTTGCTGCAATGCCCAAGGGCCCATCTTAAATCTGGTCGCGAGCGAAAGCGCCGGCGTCAGGACAGCTTCCACGGAAATCGCCGGCAACCGCTGGTCGGAGACCCTGAATGTCATCGAGCGCTTACCAAAGTTGGTTCTCCCTGGTCGGCATGAACTGTCTATCGCAGATATCAATCCGCGCTATCTCAATAAGATCATGCTCCGCACCTACGAAAACCCTCCAAAGGACTTTGAGGCCCTGTTGAGCACTCCCGGCGTGGGTCCTCGTACACTGCGAGCGCTCGCCCTGGCATCCGAGCTGATCTATGGCGCCACCGCGAGCACTCGCGACCCTGCACGTTTTGCGTTCGCACATGGAGGCAAGGACGGAACGCCATTTCCTGTGGACCTCACCACGTATGAGCGCACGATCACTGTCCTCCATCATGCGCTTGACCGCGCCAAGGTCGGGCGCTCCGAGAAAGTGGACGCCCTTAAACGCTTAGCCCAGCTTGAGAAGGTAGTCCCGGTCCCTATGGCTCCGCCTGCATGCTGAGGTGGGCGCTGCATTTCTGCCAATAGCATGATTCCAGGTGGTCGGCGCAGCTCGCTCGCTCCTCCTCGAGAAGGCCCACCGGTCCATGGGAAAGTAAATGTCGAAGATTTCAACTCCGGGTCTAAGCGCTTGTCGGGAACTCTGCGGGAGCCCGCCTTCCGGTGAGCGCGAGAAGGAGGGTAGACTGGCCGTGACAGGTTCCTCTCTATCCCCTTTGGTGAACCCCGTTAAAGGCATGTCTTCATGAGACCGCTGACTTTCGGCGTTGACATCATTGCCCTCCGAGACCCCGGCGTTCATGGCACATCACGCAAACATAAACGCCACACAACCGGCAAGCGCCAGGTACAGCGCGACGTAGCCGTTATACCTCTCCCAGGGAATACCAGTCATCATGGCCTGTATGAAGATTCCGGGTCGTCGTTTGCAAGACTCTCAAGACTGAGGCTAACCATATTTTTCTCTAAGGTCAACATTTGATATGGCCATGGCTGTCGTGGCCTGAAATTGTCACCTCCGACGGTCCAGTTGAGACTTTTTGACGGAATGAAGCCCGGTTTTGTCGATTGCGTCGAGCCTAGGCCCTGCTACACTCACTGGGTTCCAAGCCGCATTACCTGAGACCGAAAAACACGTGCGAAAGGAGTTTCTGATGAAAAACACTATTGGGGTAGCCGCCTTGTTCTTTTCATTTCTCATGCTAAGCGCCTGTGGTCGAGACGAAAATTACTCTGATACAAAGAAAGATACGTCTGGTACAACCCGGGATACGAGTGCAACCCGAGACACCTCCAGGACAACCTCCACAGAAACTTCCGGAGTCGCAGCAAACCGCGAAGGGGAGCAGGGAAAATCTGGAGCCAGCACGGGTTCGTCGACTCCTGAGCGTGCGAAGACGAAAGACACGTCAGCGTCAGCTGGTACCTCCCAGAACAGCGGAGGGTCTGTGACGAGTGGTAGCGCAGATGGACGCTCAACTGTGGCCAGCGCCACACCCCGCGATAAAGATCAAACAAGCCTCATAAAATCCCAAACGATCGAAGGTGTATTGCTGAAAATCGAAGGCGATTCTTTTGTCGTGAAAGATATCTCCGGTAAGGAGGTAAAGCTGACCGCAGATTCAAATACTAAAAAAGACGGCAATCTGACGATCGGCGATAGAATCGTTGCCCGTGTTGAAGATCGCGGAACCCTCGCTTCGATTAATAAGCGCTAAAAAAAAGGGGACAGGCAACTTTTTTTCAGGTCATCCTCTGGCCGTACACACCCTCACCGCCAAAAGGTAGCCTGTCCCCGTGATCCTGCCTCCTGTCCCCCTAATTCTGCCTGCCTCTCACAGGAGCGGCTCCCCCCGCGGGCGTGTTCGCCTATCGCCTTGCAGCGGGCGCATTGACTGAGTTGCATACGGCAATGACACTCAGCCAGGGGGAAAGATGTGGTTTGGAAGCGGTAAATTATTACGGCGGTTGGGCGTATTGCTGCTCTTATTGCCGTCGTCGGCTGCGAGCCGCACATCATTAACGTGCCACCGGGCGAGCAGATTGGTGATGAGGCTTTACGGGCCATTACCCCACCCAACCTCGACAGGCAAAACCCTCCACTCCGAAAAGAGCCGCAGAAAATTCGCGTCGAGCGCCCGATCGCTCAGACGACTCCGCCCTAATGGACGCTCGGGAGATTGCCTCTCCCGAGACCCCTGACGGCCCCGGCGGATGCTCAGGCAATCAGTGCCCCAAACAATGGACTCACCGGCGTCTGGTCAGCAATATTTGTCCTGGCTATGATTGCCGCGCTTCTGCTGGTGACTCAGCTAGTCAGTAGACGTTCGGTTCCCGCGCTCCCCGATAAGCCGCTCGCGGAATTGCTGCATACCCGTCCCTGGCGATAGCTGCTCTAGAGCGAGTCCAAGAACTCCAATAACTGATTCTTTTCAGCGTCTGACAGTGCGTTGTATTTGCTCGTCACGCTCGTGGCCTGACCGGCGTGCCTTTGGATCGCGTCCTGCGTTGTGTACGAGAGTCCGTCATGCATCAGGCGGTTACGAGTCCTAAGCGCCCAGAGGGGGGCGGTTCGCATCTGATTCGCCGTCGACGCTAATTCGGGCGTAGGGAGAACGGGTATGCCGTCGCCTGTCCCAACGTCGTGCATCAGAAAGTCGCTGTAGGGATGAATAATCTTTCTACCCAACGCCTCCGGGATCGTGAACGCACCTCCATTGATCTTCGTCCCGGCCCGGCCCGTCGTGATGGAGGGCGTGTGGCACACCGCGCATCCAGTCCGGTTAAACACGATTGCGCCGGCCTTAACGCCTGCGTTGATCGGTCCGCGGGACGGAGTTTTCGTCGCTCGCATAAAGTTCGCGAAGGCCTTAACATCTTCACCATCGTCCTCGGGATCAGGCACTAAATCATATCCGGAACCGTATCCAACAAAGAGATCGCGGGACGGATTCTCATCCGGAAACAGAGGACTGGTGATACCCATTTCATTGAGGTACGCATCCGCGGAGAATGATTCGAGGCTGGCGTGCTGACTTTTCCATCCGAAACGTCCGATGCGTGCGCGGCCGTTCCCTTCGAGGACAGGAACCATTAGGGCAGTTCCCCGCATCTCCTCAGGCTGTCTGTCGCGGATCGCCAGGAGTGTCCGGTTGGATATGGCTTCTACAAAACCATTTCCCAGTGTGTTTGTCGATATCCGTAAGGCCCGTACGCCATCCTCAGGTCTTACCCGCTCCACAATATCTGGATGAACGGCGCGCGATTGGATCAGGCTGCCACCCAGAGACTCAAAAAACTGGCCGTTTTCCAGGCGCCCTGACCGAAACTCCGAGATCTGGCTCGCGCCTCCCGTTGCAACATTTTGGTGGCACTCCCTGCAACTCTGGCCGTTATAGGTGGGACCTAGGCCATCTTTGACGGTTTCGACTTCCTCGAAGATAAACCGATTGTCATTGAATGACGCCAGCGGCACGACGGTGTTCTCGTTGATTGTCTCAAACGACGGTCCCTGCTCCGTGAAGCCGTTGGTCAGGTTGTCAAAGCCCGTGGGCGCTTCGGTCGCATCCGCCACCCTCTTCTCATCGAAGTCGGCGGGATCTTCATTTTCGATGACGCCGTCATGACGGAACCGGTCGTTGCGAGATTTCAAGTCCGCCTGGGACGACACGATCAACGGCTGTAGGAAGAAAAGGCTGACGAATAGGAGAACCAGACATAGAAGGACATACTTGGTTCTGGTCATGGGATTCCCCTCTCAATTTGTGCCGTGTTAAAAATGTGGGAGCCAGTCTTCGCCCATTTTAAATTCAGGCAGCAGATGCAATAGATCTGCCACGTGTCTGGCGCGGGGATGAGAAGAAACCTAAGGGAAAAAGGTCGTCGATGTACTGCGTCAACCCTGGTGTGGCTGGATTTGCCTACAGTTCATAAGCATTTTGGGCACACTTTCCGCGGAAGAAACACTTTTGAGCAGCACCTACCCGATCCTCGGCTTCCTCGCAGCCCTATTCTTGCCACCGCATCCGGACACCGGCGGATTCGCCCGCGGCTGCAGGTTCCTTATTTCTGCTAACGGGCGCTGCTGATGTACAGATAGAACGAGCTGCGCCGTGGTGACCGCCTCCTGAAGCGCACTGCGTTCGGCCTCGATGCGGCGATGCTTCGCAGCCGCCTTTTCAAAGCGACTCGCCGTCTCGGTCAAGGTGCGAAGTATGCGAAGCAGATCGTTGTCTGGCATGGTTGCTAACTTACCACTATCTGCTTATCGAGAATACAGCGCCTGTTCCGGGTACAATCTGAGCCAGACGCCGATGGAAGCCGTTCTCTTCATTGGGGTGCAGGGGTCCGGCAAGACCACATTCTACAAGGAGCGTTTTTCGGGAAGCCACATGCAAATCAGCGGCGACGCCTTGCAGTCCCGAGAGCGCCAGCGGGCGCTGATAGACCAGTGCCTGGCAGCGAAGCAGCCCTTCGTCGTAGACAATACGAACTCCCTGCGGCGTAGTCGCGCCGATATCATTGCCCGCGCCAAGGCCGCCGGATTTCGCGTGGTTGGCTATTATTTCCAGTGCGAACTTACGGACGCGTTACAGCGAAACAGCCGGCGCACCGAAAAATCAGTTCCGCGCGTTGCTGTAGTAGTGACGTTCACGAAATTGGAGCCTCCACTGCTGTCAGAGGGTTTTGACCATTTGCATCGCGTCGACATTCACGGGAACGCATTTGACGTACGGGCGTGGTCCGAACCGCTCCCGACCGGCACTCCCTGAAATTACCCCTCGTAAGAAGGGATATCTTGCACTACAGTAAGGGTCTAGTATCCCACCTTATTAGTATATTTTGGTCAGAAGAGGTAATGAATGAACCCTGTTCGATCTTCTTCGCTTACGATCCTCCTCGATGATGTCATCATCACCTCCCAGCTTGCAGAGCGACCATCAAAACCACCGGATTTCGCAGCAGAAAACAAGACACTCCTTGAGCTAGCCGATCAAATAACTGAGGACCCCGAGAATATCTGGCGCAGGATGGCGACCGTAGCACTTACCTTATGCAATGCAGGGACTGCCGGTATTAGCCTTCTCGAGAAAACGCCGGAAGACCGGGAAGTCTTCCGCTGGGTGGCTCTGGTCGGCGGGTACGAAACCTACGTGGGAGGCACGACACCACGGCATTACAGTCCCTGCGGTACGTGTTTGGACCGGGGGGCACCCCAGCTCTATAGTTATCCGGGGAGCTATTTCAAATACTTAGATCGAGGGGATGTTCCAATTGTGGAAGGCCTGGTGGTGCCCATCCCAGGCGGCACCGGACAGATTGGAACAATATGGGTCGTGTCCCACGACGAAGACACGCATTTTACGGCAGAGGACGTCCGGATGCTGACGAGTTTGGCGCATTTCACATCGGCAGCCTGGAAAATCTCCTCAGCCGCCAGTAATAGCGCACGATTTTATTGCGACGCACTTGATGAGGTGACAGAGCTACGGGTCGCGGACCGGGCGCTTATAGCCCAGAGGGAAGAACTCACAAGACTCAGTATTGAATTGGACAGATTCGTCCAAATCGCTTCGCATGATTTTCAGGAGCCCCTACGAACCATGTCCAGCTTTAGCAAGCTTCTCGCCAAACGCTACGGAGGCAGGCTAGGAGCGGATGCCGATGAGTTCATCAAGTATATAGTGGATGGCGCCTCGCAGATGCAGGGTCTTCTGCAGAAGTTTTTAGGTTATTGCGGCTCCGGCAACGACGGCAAAAACAGGCTCGAACGAGCAGACTGCAACAGCCTCCTGCGCACCATCCTTTACGATATGAATGCACAGATCCAGGAACTAAACGCCCATGTGACCTATGACGTGTTACCCGTGATCGTCGCTGATCCGATCGAATTGCGACAGGTATTTGAGAACTTGATCGGCAATGCCCTCAAGTTCCATGGCGCAGCTTCCTTGCGTCTGCACATCTCGGCTGAACGTCAAGGCGATGTCTGGATTTTTTCAGTTCAGGATAACGGAATAGGTATAGAAGCCCAATATCTTGAGCGCATCTTCGGCTTCTCCAAGCGTCTGTATTCACATGAGCAATATCCGGGGTCAGGCGTTGGTCTCGCTATTTGCAAGAAAATCGTAGAAGCCTATGGCGGACGCATCTGGGCGGAATCGGCTGTGGGGCGAGGCTCAATCTTCTATTTCGCACTACCGGAGGCCTAACAAGCCTCTCTTATTGTTTCACGAATCCACGCGATGCCATGCAGCGCTCAAGGGTCCTTTGGGACGCCCACACCCGGTGAGCCTGATCCTGGCAGTCATCGAGCTGCCGTTGCGCCTCCTTCATCGTCATGTCAGGTGGACGCTTGTACTGCGTCGGTCCGCCGCAGCCCGCTAGAATCGCGCCTGCCACTACCAGAATGATTGAACGATACGTTCGCTTGATGTCCACGAAATAGTGATCTTTATAAACTGCTCAACAGTGCCGTACTATTGCACGCGGCTTCGACTTGGAGTTCGATTTGTTTTCGTAAGGCCTGCCCTTGCTCCAACTCTGGGGAGTTCTGAAGGAAACGTCCGCTATCAAGGCGGGTTGTTGCCCATTCATAGAGATTCCCGGTCTCCTCAGAAAGCCCGATACTTCGCGTCCACAGTGTTTCGGCGACTCGGCATTGTCCTTTCATCCATAAGTAGTTCGCTTGCAATCGATAGTACCCGGGCCGGCCTTCGCTTACCCGGGCGGCATGGCGCCCGGCAGCGCGACACGCCGCTTTCGCTTTACGCAACGTATGTACTCGGGCTATCCCTTCCGACAGCGAGGCTCGGAACAAATAGCCTTCCGCCAACCCGAGAAACGCTTGCGTACTGAGGAAGCCTCGTAAGTGTCGGCCTCTGATCATCTGCATCGACATTTCCAAAGTTGCCAGGGCCTCTTCTATTCGACCCTGCCTCAAATAGCACATTCCGAGGTCGCTTGTGGCGCATGCGAGCGATGGATAATCAGGAGCCTCCCGGAAGCATTCGATTGCTTTGGAGAGCAGCGGGATTCCTCTTTCCGTCAGACCGGCGTGCCAAAAGGCTCTGCCCAGTCCTTGTAGAGCCCATCCGACAATGATGCTGTCTTTTCCGTCTTGACCGACTGAAAGGACTTCTTGACTGAGAGCAACGCTTCGACCGTAGTCCCCCTTCAGTCGCAATAACCATGCAAGTATCTGTGTGGCGCCGCCCCATCCTCGAAGCTCTCCTGCCTCGCGATACGCGTCTGCAGACTTTGCCGCGCACGAAATGCCTTCGTCCCACAGTCCAATCGTCAGGTTATGCGCGCCATATCCAAGATAAGAGTGAGCAATCGCAAGTCTATGTTGGAGGGCCTCCGCTAACTTTAGCGATTTCGAGTGATAGCGTCGTGCTAATGAGGGTAGTGGAATGAGATCCAAAACCATTCCCACCACCGACGCTCCCCGCACCACGCCAAGGGGGAAGTTGTCTCGCTCGGAATAATTGAGCTGTTTTAAACCGTCCAGCAGACAACGCTCAGGATGGCGAAAATAGTCGATCCAGGCCAAACGATCATAAATGGTGGACACCTCTTCTGCGGCGTTCACACGCGATGGCGCTTGTTCAGATACCGTCGGCAGCAAGCGATGCGCAACTTGTATGAGCGTTTCTTTGGAAATGTGATTGCGAATCCCAGGAAAGGAGGTGGGATGGACGTGGCCCCATAACCCGAGTGCCCGCTCCAGATATTCACATGCATGGCCGTGGTCGCCTCGTCGAAAAAACGCTTCCCCAATCTTTCGTGTTAAAACCGCCCTTTCCGTTTGGTCCCACTTATCCCCAAAGGCACGCGTGCAGGCATCCATGGCACGCCGGTAGTGACTCAGCGCCTCGGCGTTGGCTGCTATTTGTCCTGCCTGATCGCCTGCTTTCAGGAGAAATTCTTGCGCCTTCGACCAATCCTCCCCCTTGGCATAGTGATAGGCCAACACCCCACTAAATTCGCCCAGACGTTGAGCGAATATCGTTTCGATACACCTTCCTACCGCGCGATGGAGTTCCTTCCTTCGCTCTACAAGAATACTTTCGTAAATCGCTTGCTGAGCCAGGGCATGTTTAAAGATGAACTCCAACTCCGGCGCTCGACTCTTCTCACGAATGAGCTCTATCTGCTGCAAGTCGACCAGCCACGAATCGAGCTGTCCCCCCGAATCTATAAGTGCGTGCAAGATCTCGTACAGAAAACTTCGTCCGATCACTGCGGCGTGCTTAAGTACTTCCTTGAGATTATTGTCGAGTCGATCGATACGAGCCATAATGACGCCTTCAATCGTATCCGGCACATAGATGTGCTCGACCTCCTGCCGCATCTCCCATCTATTCGACGTCGTCTCTCGCACCAACACTTTCATACCAATCAGCGTGCGGATCACCTCTTCAATAAAGAACGGATTGCCTTCGGTTTTGTTGAGAATTAAGTCACCCAATCCCAACGGCAATGTCTTTAAGCCAAGGAGATTGCTCGTAAGCTCGGAACTTTCGTTTTGCGTCAGCGCGGACAGGGTAATTTGCCTGTAGCGATCGGCGTATTCCCGAGACATTACATCTCTTAAGTGCGCTTCCAGGGAATTCACGACAGGGCGGCTCACACAACAAATCAGAAGCGGCACAGTTTCAACTAACGGCAGCAAATGCTCTATCAGTTCCGCAGAAGACTGATCGATCCAATGCACATCCTCAAACAAAAGCACCAAGGGCCGGTCTTGCGCGACCCGCGCAAAGAACCGCTTTGACGTTAACAGCATCTGGCGTCCCATGCCCTCGCCGCTGAGATACTTGACTCGCTGCTCTAACTCCCCCTTTACTTGCAATGAGAGGAGCGTGGCAAGGTAGGGAAGAATCTCGGCCACTTGATCGGGAAACAGCGCCACGATTTTTCGCACCAGTTTGTTCCAGCTTTCCGCGTCGTCATCTTCTTCGCTAATCCCGACATAAGATTTGAGAATCCTCAGGAACGGCCAGTAACCCAAAAGCTGGCTGTAGGACAGCGTGCGCCCTTCCAGCCAGCAGATGTTCGCGTCTCGAATACGCTTGCACGCTTCGGCGACAAAACGTGACTTGCCCACTCCCGCTTCGCCGACTAATGAGACGACTCCGCCCTGACCCGTCAGGAGCCGGTCGATGCTGGACATGAAAGCGTTAAGCTCCTGCTCGCGCCCCACGAATGGAGACGCAATGCCTCCCGCTGACACATTACGACTCGGCTGTGCCTCGCGACTCGCAGCAAGTACCTGATAGATCGGAACGTGCTCGATTCTTCCCTTGACGGCGCGATCGCCGAGAGATTTGATGTCGAAAAAGCCCATGACGAGTCGGCGAGTGTTTTCGGTAATACAAATGGAGCCCGCCTTCGCCAGTTGCTGCATTTGGGCCGCAAGATTGGTCGTATCGCCGATCGCCGTGTAATCCATTCGCAAGTTATCACCAATAGCGCCGACGACAACCTGCCCTGTGTTGAGCCCCATTCGCACCGCGAGCTCGACGCCGTGTGATTGCGTAAATCCCTCACGGTGCAACGCCAGCGCCCGTTGCAATCCCAAGGCGGCAAGGATTCCCCGGCGGGCATGATCTTCATGGGACAGAGGCGCCCCGAACAATGCCATGAACCCGTCGCCGAGGAATTGGTTAATCACGCCCTCATAGCGGTGTACTTCAGACAGGGCTAACTCGAAAAACTTGCTTAAGAGACTGTGCATGACATCAGCCCCCACCCGGCCGGCGATGCCTGTAGAACCGACCAGATCACAAAACAGCACAGTGACAGGTTTTCGTTCGCCTTCGATTGTGCTTTTTACAGAGAGAATTTTGTCGGCGAGGTGTTGCGGGGTATACGACCGAAGGCCGTCCAGCTTCCCGCGCGCGACCGTAACAAGCGGCGCACCGCAGCCGCCGCAGAATTTTGCCTGTCCCTGATTACTGAACCGGCACAACCCGCAGATCAGGCTCAGAGACTTTCCGCATTCCGCGCAGAATAGCCTCTCGTCTGTATTCTGACTGTCACAATGAGGACACTGCATCCGTCGAGCCTTACCCTGAACTATTTACTGTAAGCCGCCTCCCTGCTTTAACCGACCGGCGGGGAGTGAGTGGGCCGAGACAGCGAAGTATAGATGCCTAGTATAAATTTTAATATAAGATAAACTGCGTAGTCATATATGTACTCCTACCGAGTTGCGTCAACCCGCAGGACATTTCGTGCAGCTGCGCCGCGGATTGTTAGAAACTTTTAATTTGCGCCACCTGCCAATCCCTGCAAGTTGGCCTACTTCGGAGATGTAACTTTTCCTCCTATTGGCGCGCCTAGGCTAGTAGACATCATGACGCTGTTGAATCAGCAGAGGAGAGCAGTCAAATGAAAAATTTAATTGCCCGTATCGCAACATGCCTCGCCTTGTTCAGTCTTTCAGCGTGTGCCGTGGGATTCGGCGAGTCATATCCGCCCGAACCGCTCCCAGCGCCACCCTATGCGTCTCCGTATCCATACCCGTATCCGGCGCCTGCGCCGTATTATGCATCGCCGGGTTACTACGAACCGGGCTACATCGTTCCACCGCCGGTGACCTTGGGATTCGGCTTTCGCTTTGGCGGGCGTGGCGATCACTTTGCGCACGGCGGCCGTTTCGCGCACAGCGGGCACTGGCCCGGTCACGGCAGTATCCATCACGGATAGCATCGGTATCGGGCTGCGCGGTCGAACTATTTGCGGCTGTACTTTCCCATTAGTTCAACTTGTTCGACGATGTGCCCCTGCATCGTTTTTTCAAGATCCTTCTTCGTAGTAGTAGGCGGCAGGTTGAACATTGTATCGAGGGCGTAAAGCTTGAAGAAATAGCGGTGTGTGCCCGAAGGCGTGCATGGACCGCCATAGCCGATCGCGCGAAAGTCTGTCGTGCCTTGCTTCATGCCCTTCATAGCATTGGCGAGTGATTCTTTTTTCGGGAGATTCTCTTCCAGCGCACTCAGGGTCGGCGGGATATTCCAGGCAACCCAATGCATCCAGGTGCCGCGCGGCGCATCAGGATCATCCGCGACGAGCGCAAGGCTCTTGGCAGCACGCGGAATGTTGGTCCAGCTCAGCGGCAGGGACACATCGTCTCCGTCGCAGGTGTATTTCTTCGGGATCATGCCGTTGCGGCAAAGACTGAGCTCTTGAGTTCCATTTTCTCACCTTTATCTTTTCGCCCGTGTTTCCCTTCCTCCGGATCATACTCCGTCCGGATGCTGAACCATCTCTCTAGATATCCAGGAAAAGGCTCCCAATCTTCCCGCCGAACATTTCGAATAACTCGACTCCAACATTTATTTACCAGAGAACCTTGACAGGGCCAATAATTGACTATACATCCATTTAGATGTTTATTGGATGGTAACGGGATGATGCATGGCT
>JBBRRL010000007.1:0-15060 GCA_038200775.1 Nitrospirales bacterium | reverse complement strand
CTGTTACGGGCGAAATTCAAGATAAAGCCCGGTGAATCCCGTATTTCCTTTCCTTCCGTGTTCGTCATCTCCAGGTAGCCCTTGGTGTGGCTTCCCCAAACTCCTAGCAGCGGGTACATCGGGATGACCGACATCTCATAGAAAAAGTAGAGGAAAAAAAGATCCAGCGACATATAGACGCCGATGGTCGCTCCAGCGAGAACCAGCAGAAATGCATAAAATTCTTTTGTGCGATCCTTGATATGCCATGAAATAAATACGCCCGTGAACAGCAAAATCGCGGACGCCAGGACCATGGGTACCCCGATCCCGTCGACGCCGAGGTGAAATTGAATCCCAAGCTGCTCCGACCAGAGATAATTCTGCTGAAACTGGTAGCCGCCCTTTTCCCAATCAAACAGGGACAGCAGCACGAACGATCCGACAAACGAGATCCCGGAAAAGAAAACCGCCACCTGCCGGACCAAGAGCTGCCGACGGTTCGGGACAAACAACAGGACAACGGCCCCGACAAAAGGAGCGAACAAAATAATGCTCAACAGATAGCTTTCGCTCACTGCTGGACCTCTCTATCGCCGTTCCTGCGTTTCACGGAAGGATGGACGGAGACTGGAACCTTGGGATCAAAGCGCCCCGCTTGAAATCCAGAGCCTTGCTCAAGCCGCTCGGTGAGCCTTTGTATGGATGCGTTGATCCTGTTCAAGAATGGCGCGGGGTAGAGGCCTATCCAAAAAATCATGGCGCTTAGCGCCACGGCAATGCCCCATTCGCGCGGCCGCAGGTCGAACAACCCTGTCACATGGCTACCCACCGGGCCAAAGAACGCGCGTTCATAAAACCAGAGAAAATATGCTGCTCCCAGAATGACACCGATGACGCCGACGGCCGCGAGGAGCCAATGTTGCCGAAAGGCGCCTAGAAGGATCAAGAACTCACCGATGAACCCATTGGTGCCAGGAAGGCCGATCGATGCAAGTCCAAGAATCAGAACGAACGTTGAAAGCAAAGGCACGTGGTGCAACAATCCACCGTACGCGGACAGTTCCGCAGATCCGGTCCGGTTATAGAGAAAGCCCGCCATAAAGAAGAGCCCCGCCGTTGAAAAACCAAGATTGATCATCTGTAAAAGGCTGCCCTGAAGCCCCTGATAGTTCAACGAGAAAAGACCGAGCATCACGAATCCCAGGTGACTGATGCTCGAGAAGGCCAGTAGCCGCCGAAAGTCGGTTTGTACCAGTGCAATCAATGCACCGTAGATAATCGCGATGAGTCCCAGCGCCGCAATGAGCCAGAGCCACTGGTGGGACGCTTCGGGGAGCAGCGGAAGGCTAAAGCGCAGGAATCCGTAGGGACCCAGCTTCACCCCCGCCAGAATGACGCTGATCACGAATGGACCCTGCACCAATGCGGTCGGCAGCCATGTATGAAACGGAACCACCGGGGCCTTGAAAGCGAAACCGCAAAAGAGAAGGAAGAAAATCAACGTCTGCTGGGCCAGGGGCACCGGGACGTTCAACAGTTCCAGGAGGTCGAACGAATAGAGGGGCTCGGTGTGGTGCATGACCGCATCGGCATGAAAGTTTAGATTGAGCAGGACAATCCCGACCAACATTAGCACCGAGCCGGTGAGCGTGTAGAGGACATACTTCAATGCGGCATATTGTCGCTCAGGTCCTGGCCCCCACAACTTGATCAGGAAGTAACTCGGGATCAGCATCAACTCCCAGAAGACGAAGAACAGGATCAGATCGAGAGAGGCAAAGATCCCTACCATCGTGCCTTCCAGCGCGAGCAACGCCATGAAGTATGGCTTGAAAAGGTATTTTCCTCTCTCCCAGGAATACACCATGATGAGGACTGTGAGAAACGCGGTCAGCGGTATGAAGAGGAGATTGATCCCGTCCACACCAAGGTGATAGCTGGTTCCGATTGCCGGTATCCATGGCGCCCTCTCGGCAAACTGAATGTCCGCGCTGTGCGGCACGAAGTTCCAGAGCAGGAGAGCGGAGGTGAACAACTCAATGCCGGCGATGGCCAAAGCGGTCTTTCGAACGAGATCTTCGTCACTTTGCGACACCCAGATGATTAGGGCTCCTAGAAAAGGAAGAAACGTGAGGACGGTCAAGATCGGGAAACCGATCTGCTCGGCCGCAAACACCTCGTTGAGAATCACGAGCGACTCCCCAACCACCAAAACAGAACAATGAGATTCACGAGAATCACAAAGCCCCCGACGAGAATCGTCGCATAGTGGTGGACGAGGCCGGATTGTAACTTTCGCAGAATGCGGGCGGCGAGGTGGTTGCCATAACCGATGACGTTCAACCCGCCGTAAATGAGGTACTTTTCAACCCAGGTTGACCCTTGTGCGCCCATCTCCGTCAGCTGCCGGACACCTACCACGGCGCCGTCTACCACGCTTGTGTCCACGGCGTCCAAGACGCGCCCGGCAGTCTTGGTGCTCTCGACGAACGCCTTGTCGTAGACCTCATCGACCCAGTATTTGTTCAACAACAGACGGTATGTTCCCGACATGCGTGCACGAAGCCTATCCGGCGTGTCCGGCCTGAGCTTGTAGAAGTAGTGCGCGGCGAACCAGCCCGCGAATGCGATCAGAGTGGTCATTGCCATCAGCATCAAGGGCAGCATCGGTCCTGTCTCGTGAGCCTCGGGCGCGCTTTTAAGCGAAACGACGGGACCAAGAAACTGGTGAAACCAGCCGTTTTCCAATCCCCCCGGGATGACCCCGATGAGCCCGCCGATCACCGCCAGAACCGCCAGGATCACGAGCGGCGCCAGCATCACCCGTGGCGACTCATGAACATGGTGTGCGGTCCGCTCATCAAGATGGGACTGTCCATAAAAAGTGAGGTACAGCAGCCGTGACATATAGAAGGCGGTGCAGAGAGCGGCAACGGCGCCAATGATCCAGAGGACATAGTGGCCGTGAATGAAGGCATGGCCGAGGATCTCGTCTTTACTCCACCAACCTGACAGAAATGGAAACCCGGCGATTGCGGCGGTCCCGATAAGAAAAACCCAGTATGTCACTGGGATCGACTTCCAGAGCCCTCCCATCTTGCGGATGTCCTGTTCCCCGGCAAGCGCATGGATCACCGAGCCCGCGGCAAGGAACAGCAGTGCCTTAAAGAAGGCATGCGTGACCAAATGAAAAATTGCCGCCGCATAGGCGCCGACTCCGCAGGCGAGAAACATAAAACCAAGTTGGGACACTGTGGAGTACGCCAGTACCCTCTTGATGTCCGTCTGCACGAGTCCGATGGTCGCAGCGAACAGGGCTGTTAGTGCGCCGACCGTCCCCACCAGCAGCAGCACCGCGGGAGCCTGGTCGTAGATCGCATGGTTTCGAACTACCATGTAGACCCCTGCCGTCACCATCGTCGCGGCATGGATCAGCGCGCGTACCGGCGTCGGGCCTTCCATGGCATCGGGCAGCCAGGTATACAGGGGAAGCTGCGCTGATTTCCCGATCGCCCCGATAAACAGACAGATGGCAATTGCGGCCGCTGTACCAGAATCCAATTCGCCCGCCCGCGCGAGCACTTGCGTATAGTCCAGGGTCCGGAACTTGTCGAAGATAAGAAAAATGGCGATCAGAAATCCGGCATCTCCGATGCGATTCACCACAAAGGCTTTCGTGGCGGCCTTCGCCGCGGAGACACGGTCGTAGTAGTACCCGATCAGCAAATAGGAGCAGAGTCCAACGCCTTCCCACCCGATGAAGAGCACCACATAGTTATTGCCCATCACCAGCAGGAGCATGGAGACCATGAACAGGTTCATATAGGTGAAGAAGCGCGCAAAGCCTTCTTCACCGTGCATATAACCGACGGAGTACACATGAATCAGAAAGCCGACGCCGGTAACGACCAGGAGCATCACACAGGTGAGCGGATCGATGAGAAAAGCGAGATTGACCTGGAGATCTCCGCCGAAAAACCAACGGTAGGCGATTACCGTCCGGGGCATTGGATCATTCAGAAGCTGGCGGGTCACCCACAGTGAACACACAAACGACAGCAGCACGGAGCCCCAAGCCAACCGGTGCGCGATCTCGTCGGAGTAGCGCTTTCCGAGCATCACGTTGAGGCCGTTGGCCAGCACCGCGATAAGCGGAAAAACTACGATAAGAATGACAATCTGATCAAACATGGACAGCTCTCGGCTCAGGCTCTATGGGACTCGACTGCTGAGATGGGAAACGTCGCCCTTCGACAGGCTCAGGCTGAACGGGTCGAAGAACCAATAAAGTATTTACCATTTTAAGAGGTTAATCTGGTCGACGTTCGTCGCAATTTTGCCGCGGAATACCACAATGATGATGGCGAGCCCCACGGCCGCTTCCCCCGCGGCAATAGCAATCACAAAGAGCGCAACCACCTGACCGCCCAGCGACTGCAAATGATGGGCAAAGGCGACCAGGTTTAGATTCGCTGCATTCAGCATGATCTCGATGGACATCAACACAATAATAAAATTTCGACGGATCAGCACGCCGACAACTCCCGTCAGGAACAAAATAGAGCTGACGGTGACATAGGCGGACAGAGGAATCATGACGGCTCACGCTCGAGGTCGGCGCGGGTCGGATTCTTGGTCAGCACGATTGCGCCGACAATGGCGCCCAAGAGAAAGATCCCCACGATTTCAAACGGCAACAGGTAATCGCTGAACATCAGGATGCCGATCGCAGTGCTGTTGCCGACCGTTTCGACCACCTGCGGCGTGGCCGTGCCCTTGACTCCGGCGTACTCCGCCGTCAGCAAGAGCAGCAGCAATTCGATGCTCACCGCCCCTACGCCCAAGATATACCAGGCGTGCCGCTGATGGACGTATCGTTCCTCTGTTTTGAGGTTGAGCATCATGAGCACAAAGAGATAGAGGATCAGGATCGCGCCCGCGTAGATAATGATCTGCACCGCGGCCAGAAATTCAGCGTTTAGCAATACGAACAGCCCTGCGATGTGGCCGAGGAGTGAGAGCAGTGCGATGCCACATTGCACGGGATTTCTGAGAGCCACGGTCAGCACCCCAGACACCACGCTGACGAGGGCGAAGTACGCGAAGAAAACCGGAACCATTGTCTAGGGGTCGGGTCGAGGGGCGGTCACGGTATGCGGAAACTTATAACGATAAGCCCGGCTGTCAGAGTCGTTTTTCTCCTGATTGTGGGCGTAGAGATATCGCTTGGCGTCGTCAATATGTTTTTCGCCCACCTCGTACAATCGCGTTTTGTCGAATATCAGGGTCCGTTTGTCCGGCGTAGAATACTCGTACATCTTAGTCATTGCAAGCGCATTCACCGGACATGCTTCAACACAGTAGCCGCAGAAGACGCATTTCGTGATGTCGATGTAAAACTCCGTCGCAATACGGGTAAGTGGCTTGGCGGGGTTCTCGGCGCTCACGACTTTAATGCAGCGGGACGGGCAGGCGGCCTCGCACAGATCACATCCGACGCAACGCTCCACGCCATCGTCGTATCGCAGCAGCCCGAGCGCCCCGCGATGCGCGTCCGGAATCGTGCGTTTCTCCCGCGGGTATTGAAATGTCACGGGCTTTACGAACATGTGCCGCAGCACAACCTGCATAGCAGTGCGGATTTCGGAGAATGACAGGGCCTCCCAGAATGTTCGCAGCAGGCTTTTTTCTTCAGTCGCGGATTTCATAGAGTTCCTGACGGGATTTTCTCAATTGACACCCTGGTGAGTTTAAAACTCGGGACGCCGGTAACCGGATCGGTCACGCAGTCCATGAGATCTTTGACCGGAGGCTCGTTGAAATGCTCCGGAAAAAAGCAGGTGCCAAGGCCCAAAGTGGCATTCGCCTCTGCCTTCATGTCCAGAGCCCCGTGGGCAGATTGAACACGTACTGCGTCCTTGTCGCCGACCTGCAACCGGGCAAGATCATCGGGGTGCATTTGAAGAGCGCCTTTGTTCGGATATAGCACGGTCAACCCAGATGCGCGCGTGGACAGTTTGCCGTGATGGTACAAGACCTGACCCATTACCAACGCAAAGGGCCTCTCGATCGCCCCGCCTTCGTCTTGGCGGTAGCGTCCCGCGACTTCATCCACATAGTCATCATTTAGATAGCGGCCGGGGCTCGCTACGACCGGAAGACGCTCGCCGAGATTGTTATAGCCCGGGAGGAGCTTCATGATCTCGGACTGGATCGCGTTTGGATGCTCATAGTCCATTGGGTACCCCAACAAGGAGCCGATCGCGCTAAAAATCTCCCAGTCCGGCCGTGCTTCGTCACCAAGTTCCAGAGCCTGCCGAACCCGGTTCACCTTGCCCTGCAGATCCGTAAATGTCCCCTCTTTTTCGGCTGACGTGGACGCAGGCAATACCACGTGGGCGAGGCGGCCGCTTTCAGTTAAGTATGGATCCTGGGAGATCAGGAACTCGACCTTTTCCAACGCCTCGCGAACCCCGCTGTTGGCGGGCAACGTCGCTAAAGGATTCTCTCCGACCAGGTAGAGGGCCTTAATCTGTCCTGAACGGCACCGTTCCAGGATTTCCATGAGACTGCCAGAAGCCAGCGGTCCCACCGGAAGCGTCACATTCCAGGCGCGCTCAAACTTTCCGCGCATGTCCGGATCGGCATACGACGCCTGGCCGGGCAACAGCTCCGGCGCAACCCCCATGTCCACGGCCCCCTGCTCATTGGCTTCCTCAGGCAAGGCATTAATGCCACAACCGGGCCTGGTCAGCTTGCCCGTGACCCATGCAAGATCGACGAGGTTTAAAATGCCGTCATAGCCATGCTCGCGCCGGATCACGCCCTCACCGCAAAGGATGACCGCCGTGGCAGCCTCGGCATAAATCCGGGCCGCCTCGGTAATCGACTCCTTGGACGTTCCCGCAAATGCTGTGATGGTCTCCCAAGACATGCTCTCCACCGCTTTCTTCAACGCAGCAAAGGCTTTTGGCGCCGCACCGATCGCAGCCTCATCCACCAGATCCCCATCGAGCACAGCCTTGACAAGGCCCTTGATAAACCATCCGTCACCGCCCGGGCTGATCAGCAGTGGATGCGATGCCAGCTTCGCAATATTTGTCACCGCCCAATCGGCAACAATCACCGTGCCGCCATAAACACGTAACGCTTCCTTGACACGCAGGCCCGTGATCGGATTCGTCTCGGTAATGTCTGTTCCGATTAACAATAGGACCTTCGCCTTTGTGATCTCCTCATAGCTGTTCATCAGGCGGCCGACGCCGACGGCATGCTGCATCGCGCGCGTGAAGTTGAGGTATCCATATCGGGCGCTGCTGTCCAATTGATTCGTCCCGATGGCTGCCCGCATGAGCTTCTGAAAGAGGTAGTGCTCTTCATTCGTGCAGCGCGCGGTGATCAAGCCCGCAATGGCATTGGCCCCGTGTTGGGCTTTGATGACCGTCAGCCGTTCTTTGATCAGCGTGACGGCGTCATACCAAGACAGCGGCACAAGGCCTTCATCTGTCTTGACCAGTGGCGTGGTCAGCCGATCTTTACTGTCGATGTATTGAAAGCCGAATCGCCCGAGCACGCAGAGGCCGCCGTGGCCTTTCGCCGTTTCCGCCCGGTCCCCCCACTTGTTCTTCCATGAGAGAGGAGAGGTGACACGCTGAACGTCCCGACCGCTGGTCTCGATATGTAGCTGGCAACCGTCGGCGCAGTAGTTGCAAGTCGTAGTTGTCTTCTTCAATTGCCAGGGCTTGTAGATGTACTTTGAATACTTATTTGTGATCGCGCCGACCGGACAGACAGCCAGGCAATCACCACAGAACTCGCATTCGAGAGCATTGTCGCCCTTGGCGACGACATGCGTCGTGCCTTCCTTTTTGAAGAACTGCAAAGCATCGATCATCTGCACGTCCTTGCAGATATTGATGCACTCCCCACACAGAATGCAGCGGTTCATATTGAAGTCCAGCACAAGGCTGCGGCGGTCCTCAGGGAGACCCTTGGGTTTGGCATTCACAAGGTTCGTGACGCCGTGCTGAAAAGCCATGTCCTGAAGCTCGCAATGCCCGTCCGCATCGCACACCGGGCAGTCGAGCGGATGAATGCTCAGGTGTTTCTCGACCGCCTTTTTTCGCGCGGCGAACAGATCATCGCCGAGTGTCCGCACGATGAGACCGGCTTCAGCCTTCGCAGTGCATGACCGGACCGGCGCCTTCTTTCCTTCCACCATGACCAAGCACATACCACATGATCCGAAAGGGTCGAACGTGTAGTGATAGCACATGGCCGGCACGATCTTGCCGGTCTCTGAAATCACGTCGTACAACGACACCCCGGCCCTGGTGCGCGCAGGGTGGCCGTCGATGGTCAGCTCAATGCTGGGAGCCTCGACATCGGGCGTCGTGACCGGTTTTAAAGCCATGTCACTCCCTCATATCCCTTCAAAATTACCACTCTTTGTTTCTGAATCTTCCCCTGACAGGCTGAGCAAAGCGAAGCATCTCGATTGCGCAGCCAGGGAAAACTCGCACAGGCCTATCATAGATTCTTCGCTGCGCTCAGAATGACAATCCTCATTTTTAGCGGTCGCACTCGCCCATGACGATATCGTACGTCCCGAAAATCGTGACGACGTCCGCAATCATATAGCCGCGAGCCATATAATCGAAGGCGCCCATATGAATAAAGGATGGCGCGCGAATCTTGAGCCGATAGGGCTTCCCCTCGCCGGTGCTGACAATGTAGAATCCTAACTCGCCTTTGGCCGCTTCCGTCCCGCAATAGATCTCGCCGCGCGGCGCCATGAACCCCTCCGAGAACAGTTTGAACTGCTGAATCATGCTGGCAAGATCGTTAAACACGCGTTCCTTCGGAGGCAGAGTGACGCTGGGCACGTCTGCCATAATCGGTCCCTCCGGCAGCTTTTCCAACAATTGCCGAACCATGCTGAGGCTCTGCCGCATTTCTTCCACCCGAATCCAGTACCTGTCGTAGGTGTCGCCGTTTTTGCCGACCGGCACACTCCATTCACACTGGTCGTATGCCCCATAGGGCTCGAATTTGCGCAAGTCATAGTCGACCCCGGAGCCCCGCAAGCTTGGCCCGCTCAAACCAAAGCTAATCGCGTCCTCCGCCGAAATCACCGCCACGCCTTTTGTCCGAGAGAGCCAGATCCGGTTGGTTTCCAAAAACGTCACGTATTCGTCGATCTTTGGAGGAAAGTAGTCCACAAAGCGACGCAGTTTGTCGGTCAGTTCGGGCGTGAAATCGCGCTCGACCCCGCCGATGCGATACCAGCTTGTCGTCAGACGGGCCCCGCATAGCTCATCAAAGAAGTCCAAAAGTATTTCGCGATCGCGGAAGGTGTAAAAAAACACCGTCATCGCGCCGATGTCCAGCGCCTGCGTCCCCAGCCAGAACTGATGTCCGATAATTCGCTGGATCTCCGCGACGATAGTGCGCAGATACTCGGCGCGGGGGGGCACGGTAATGCCGACAAGCTTTTCCACGGCACGGCAGTAAGCGAAATTGTTGTACATCGCGCAGATGTAATCGAGGCGGTCCGTGTGAGGAATAAACTGATGGTACGTGCCGTCCTCCGCCAGCTTCTCGACGCCGCGATGCAGAAACCCAAGGACCGGCGTGGCCTTCACGATGCGCTCCCCTTCCAGCGCGAGCACCACCTTGAGCACCCCATGCGTGCTGGGATGTTGGGGGCCCATATTCAGCATCATCTCTTCAGTGCGCAGGGTCGGGAGACCCGGATTTTCAGGGTGCTCCGGATCTACATGATAGATCGTATCCCGCTGGTCTTCGAAGATCGGCTTCATGTGGATTTTTCACCAATGAACGTGAAGGTATCCCGCCATCCTTTTCCTCTCAGTGGAAAATCCTTGCGCAGCGGATAGCCTTCCGGGTAGTCGTCAGGCATCAGGATCCGAGTCAAATTGGGATGATTGCGAAAGCGAATCCCCATCATGTCGAAGACTTCTCTTTCCATGAAGTCAGCGCCCTTCCAGATATCCGTCATTGAGTCGACGATACAGTCGTCTTCGGGCACCCTTGTTTTCACCCGAATGCGATTACGGCGACGGATCGAATAGGCCTCATACACCACTTCGAATCGCTCCGGCTCATCCGGCCAATCGACGGAACTGACATGCACGATGTAATCGAAATCCATATCTGGATCATCGTGTAAATAGCGGCAGACATGATGCAGATAATCGCGCGCGACCGTGATCGCCAAATCACCGCGCCACTCAACGGCTGCCTGGACCGCACCGGGGTAGGTTTCCTGGATCCGCGCTGCAATCGTATGCACTGTCGCTAGACCTGAACCGATTCCGGAGGCTTTTTGTAGAAGACGCGCCGCTTCATGATCTCATCATGCAATTTCAATATGCCATCGAACAGCGCTTCTGGCGTCGGCGGGCAGCCCGGCACGTACATGTCCACGGGAACAAAGCGGTCCACGCCCTGAACCACACTGTAGCTGTCATAGATGTTCCCGGAAGTGGCGCACGACCCCATCGCAATAACGTAGCGGGGTTCCGGCATTTGGTCATAAATTTTTCTAATCACGGGGGCCATGCGAACGCATACGGTCCCGGCGACGATCATAAGGTCGGACTGGCGAGGGGACGCTCGAAAAACCCCCGCGCCATAGCGATCGATATCGTACCGGGCGGATACGGCCGCAATCATCTCAATTGCGCAGCACGCAAGACCAAAAGTCATCGGCCAGAGCGACCCTTTACGGGCCCAGTTCACAGCTTTTTCAAGGGTGAGCAGGTGGACACCTGGGCCGCTGTCTTTTTCATGGCCTCTGGTGACGTGGATAAGGTCGCTCATTACACCCACCCACCCTGGAGTACTCGACCCCTTGCACAGGAAGGCAAGGGGTGCCCCGGACAAACTCCTTGTCCCCTTTGCACCCGCCCGCCACACAAAGCTTGCTCGACCCGAAGGCGTGATGATTGTTTAAAGCCGCCGGGATCGTTTCTATGCTCTTTGTTTGAATCTTCACGGCACCTACCTTTGCACAGACTCAACCATGCCCGCACCGAGACGCGTGCCTTACCCTTGGACAGGCTGTTTTCCGGATCTAATCCCATTCTAAGGCGCCTTTCTTCCAGGCATAGACATACCCCACCACGAACAGCACGATAAAGATCGTCATCTCAACCATGCCGATCACGCCGATCTTGTCAAAGGCGACGGCCCATGGATACAGAAAAATGATTTCAATATCGAAGATGACGAATAACATGGCGATAATATAGTAGCGGACGGGAAATGGCATACGCGCGTCCGAAAACGGCTCACTCCCGCACTCATACACACTCAATTTCTCTGCATCGGGGAGCTTGGGATGGACAAAATAGCTCAGCACCAAGGTCCCAACCCCGAACAGAAATGCCACAACAATAAATGCTAAAATCGGAAAGTAATTAGCCAGATACGGCAGAAGCTGATCAGCATTCCGCATAGGCTCTCTCCGTTAATTCTCGGTAGCGAATGAGTACCCTGTTACGAGCGAAAAACAGTCTAACATCGCGATTTTATGCAAAGCAAGCGGTCAAAAGACCTAGACAATAAATCAAAAAGCCTCAAAATCAGAGGACGGGTGCGCGGGTTCTCTACTGAGGGTCTCGCGGGGGCCGGCGCACCATCTCGCCGCGTCTAGCGGAAGGGGTTCTCGGAGTGGTTTCAGAGTGATGTTCGGGTGCCGGGCCCCATTGATCACGGAGCGGACCGGAAGACGGGGTTCGACGATGAATTTGCGTCCGGATACGCTTTGGCTTAGATGAACCAAAGTCCGGTGGGTCCGGTTGATTGGTCAGGGTTCTATGGTCGTCTTTGGGCATGGCTCACATCATCTGTTGCGCCCGCCCCGGCAAAGCCATGGGGGGAGTGGGGATGGGGCCGAGAGGAGTATCGTTTGTGACTATTGGATCATACAGTTTCTCATTGCCGTTAAGACCGTCCTCTTCGATATCGATCCACATTTCTCCTTTGCCAGGCTCAAATTCACCGTTTCCGTTTCGATCCATCCAGTAGAACAGTGGATTGGCAAATGTCACCGCAACTTCATAGCCATAACGGTTGACCGTGACTTTATACGTCCGGCGGGCCGTCATAAAATTCGTTTGGCCATCACTGCCGGCCATGCTGAACAATCTAAAAAATAAGTTATTCCGCCAGTCGTAATAGGCCTCCACTTCCCGCCGATCGAATTCCTCCGGCTCCTGAGGAATGCTGAAGCCCGACGGTCCCGCCACTAAATCTTCCGTCGATCCTCCGGACGCCTCACCCGAGGCTATCACCAACGCCAACGGGAGCAAGATCAGTCCTGTGCTTCGAAGCCAACGCATACGGAACCGTAACACCTTGCTAACCCCTCGTCAATTAAGTAAAAACATTGACTTGATCACGGGATCTGTTATGCTCCGTTCATGTGTAATGGAGGTCCCTTATGAGCACGATTCGACTTGAAATGTCACATGGTTGCCTCAAGGTAACCATGTTTCTCCTTGCAAGCTTTCTTGCCTCGGCCTCCGTCCTGGCGGCCGAGGGAACGAGTTTTCACCGAACGCGGCCTAACAGCGATCAAGCGTTGGCATTTCAAGGGGGTTACATTCTCCCGTCAGAAAAGGTCGTTGCCTCTGTCATCGGAGCCCGCGAATCAAAAACCTATTTTGGCACCGGCGACACCCTCTACGTCCGTTTGATACGAAACATCGATGTTCGCCCCGGGGACTGGCTGACTGCGTATAACATGACGACTGTGGTCTTTCATCCCATCACCCATGCCTATATGGGGCGGGTCGTGAAGATCCTCGGAATCCTGGAGATCACCTCGGAACCAAAGGACCGGGTAGCCGAGGCCCGCGTGATCCAGCCGCTCGACGCCCTGAAACCTGGAGATCCCCTTATGCTCTATGATCTCCCCGCGGCGACACCGGAAACAGCCAAGTCCGACGAACCTATTTCCGGAGCCGTCGTTGAATCCAAGGAAGGGGGAGAGTTGACGGCGCAAGGCGAAATCGTCTATATCGATCTGGGTGCCCATGATGGTCTTGAGGTCGGGGATCGTTTGAAGGTGATTCGCAGAGGCCCCCGCGAATCGATGAAGACCTTCTTACCTGACTACGCATTGGCGGAACTCCGAGTGCTTTCTGTGCAGCAACGAAGCGCTACGACTATGATTGTGAAAAGCATCGACGCCGTTCACCGTGGAGACCAAGTCACCCGATTGCTTCATCGGGCCAGCACTCCCGTCCAAGAGCCTGAGGCTGAGACCCGCTCGCCGGAGGAGTCGAAATAACCTGAGGTATACAGCGACCATTGTTCACTATGCATGAGAAATCGATGACCGGGTCTAAGAATCGCAACCGCTTCGTTATTGCGCTCAGCGTATTCCTGGCGCTGGCCACGTTTTCAGTTGTGTCCGCGGCTGAGCAGTTTGCCGGTGAAGTACTGAAGGTCGACGTGGCGGCAAAAAAACTGACGGTGAAGAAGCCAGACGGCAATCGTTTCACCTTCGTGGTGGACGTCGCCACCTCTTTCGGCGGAAGCCGTAAATCTCTTCAAGATCTCACCCAAGGCGATAAGGTGACGGTCGAATTTCAGGTCACGGCAGGCAAGTACCAAGCGCTTAAAATAGTAACCCCCTAGTTCATTTTCGCAATTGTCCACGTTCCAGCGTCAGTACCTCGAGGTGGCTGTCCCGCGCCGTCTTTTCCGTGTCTTTACATATTCGGTGCCTGAAGGTCTTCCCGGACCATGGGCTCCGGGCATGCGCGTGCGTATCCCCTTCGGCTCCGAAATTCTCGTGGGCTACATCCTCGGCGTCACTTTAGAGCCGGACAGCGAGAGTGCCGGCAAGCACCTCAAGCCTATCCTGGCCCGCCTGGACGACACGCCCATCGTCAGCGCGCAACTCCTGGCCCTGGCCAAATGGGTCGCTGAGCGCTATCTGGCGCCTCTTGGACAGTGCCTACGCTTGGTGTTCCCCAGCCAGGTCGAAAAACAGAACCGCCCGGCCACCGCACAGATGGAATCTCCCCCGTCGGCGCCCGTATCAGCTGTTGCAGGTAGGGCCGTTATCTCTCCAGTTCTCGCGCCGTTTCGCAATGAAGTCCTAGCGGCCATCGGCGCCCATCAACCCGGTACGTTTTTGCTGCCTGGCTCCTCACGCGATCTCATCGAATTGTACAGGGAGGTGGTCCGTGCCACACTCCGGACGGAGCGCAGCGTGCTGGTGCTGGTGCCGGAGACTCATCAGGTTGAGCCGCTTCGGCGAGTGCTTTCCGACAGCGGTACAATCTCATCCGAAGCGTATCACGGGCAGCTCTCGCTGTCCGAACGGAGGATCTCTTGGGGAAGAATCCAAAGAGGTGAGGCGCGGCTTGTGATCGGTACCCGCTCCGCTGTATTTGCGCCGATGGTGGATCTGGGATTGCTCCTCATTGATCAGGAAGATCATGGGGCTTACAAAGCTGAAAACGTCCCTCGTTATGATGCTCGCGTGATTGCAACAGAGCGCGCATGTGAACTGCGAGCGGTGCTCTTGCTGGCGTCCGCCCATCCTTCTTTGGAATCCGTACACGCGACCCACAATTCCAACGCGGCCTGGCTGAGTCCCGGTACGGGCAGCCTTCCGCCACTTCGCATCATTAGCTTGCGCGGCACACACGGGGAGATCTTGTCTGGTCCGATGGTGGAAGCCATTGCCCAACGCCTCGCGGCCCGCCAGAAAACCTTGTTATTTCTGAATCGGAAGGGCTACGCGTCGGCGCTGTTTTGCCGCGACTGTGGAGAAGCCCCGCGTTGCACGGCATGTGGATTGGGATTGACCTTTCACAAAAAAGAGGGCCTGCTGCGCTGCAGTCATTGTGGACAACAGGAGACGGCACCGATGGGATGCCTGGCCTGCGGAGGGCCTCGCCTCCATCCCTCCGGCCTGGGAACGGAGGCGGCTGAAGAGGCAGTGCAGCGGCAATTTCCCCAGGCCCGGGTTCTACGCCTAGAGCGTACCGGCGCCCGCGGAAAAACGAAGGACGCGGGGCTCTTTGCCCAACT
>JBBRRL010000006.1:0-15385 GCA_038200775.1 Nitrospirales bacterium | reverse complement strand
GCGTCTCTGGCGACCGGCTATTTTCTTGTTGGGGCAGGGCTTAAAGCCTGGCTGGACTGGTGGTGTCGTTCATCTCAGCGTCGAGAGAAATTTCCGGAACTGCTCATTTTGCAGAAGGCCGGCTCCTCGGTGGGTCAGCACTATATTACCCTGGCCGTCGAGCACGATCAGCGTCGGCGTGGCGTTTACTCGGAAGGCCTGGGACACGTCGTTGTCGATGTCGAAGGCGGCAGGAAAGGTGAACGACTCCGGGTGCGTCCTGACGAACCCTTCCACGTTGCCTCTCGTGTCGGCAAACCCGATTGAAATCACACGGAGCTGGGCCGGCTTTTCGTTAGAGGTAAATCGCGAGAGCACCGGCAGCTCCCGCTGGCAGACGCTGCACCACGGCGCCCAGAACACCAGCAGCGTCGGGTGGCCCTTCAGAGACTTGTTGCTGACGGCTTCCCCACCCAACGTAATCACTTCGAAGGTCGGTGCCGCGACTGCGGCCCCGGCCTTCGTCGGCGAGAGCGCGACCGCGAGCGTCATGACAACAGCCATCAGCGCCGCCAGGGTCTGACGATTAAAGCGCGTCATGCTCACCTCTTCCACGTCATGGCTTGATATAGAGGTAACCCTGTTGCTGCAGGTCCGCGATCCGCTTCACGGCGACCGGATGAAGCGTGGCCACAAAACCCTTGGCGAGATTGTCCAGCGTCTTGTTGTACAGTTTCATCGACACCTGACACATCTCCGCATGGACGCCTTTGTCTACGACCTGCTGAAAGCGTTTGGCCATCTCCGGATCCATCTTATCCTTCTCGAACAGCTCGAGCGCCGGCCCATGCACGACCAGCTCAACATCGATGTTGTCCGGTCCGCCCTCGGCCTCAATATGCTTATTGATCAATGCTAGCGCGTACTTGGCGACATCGGGGTCCTTGCCGTCGACATGGTAGAGGACCTTGACCTTCTTGTGGCCGTCGGTCGTCTCGGCCCAGGTCGAGCTGAACGGAAGCGCAACGAATGCGAGAGCCGCGAAAGCGGACACCAACCATATTTTGAGACTAAGCATTAGAACCCTCCCTTTCGACATGATAATTGGCCTTGAAGTATCCCAGGTGCGATGCGAGGTGCGTCTGTCTCCAGAGATCTCAAGTGTTATAGTAACTCACCCGCCCCGATTAAAGCCAATCAGACAATTTAGAGGCGGCTATGGTCGAGTGGAAGGTTTTGGCTGCTGTGCTTGAAAGAAACTAGTGGAAGTGGGAGATGAGATGCGGAGGATCGGAGTGAGTGCGAAGATATCCCGAGTGAAGAAGGAAGGACGCTCACCAAGGAATTGACGCAATGAGACAGGAAGTGGGATCTTTGAAAAGGAGAACCTGCAATGAAAACTGTGACCGCTAGCATAGCGATGACGATTCTCGGAGGCGCTCTTGTTCTTACAGGGTACTGTTACGCGGAGGAACTCAAGAAGCAAGACACTAAGCAATCCGTGAAGCTCGAGACCGGCGCCATCGAAAAGGCCATTGGCAAAGCAGGAGAGTTAAAGGACGACGTCTACAAACTGTCCTTTCCTCGAACCGACCTGGTTGTCACCATCAAAGAGGTGAAAGTGAAACCCGGCCTGGCACTGGGCAGTTGGGTCGCGTTCAAAGAGGCGGGAGGCCAGGCGGTACTTGATGGCGATCTTGTCCTGACCGAGGACGAGGTCACACCGGTCTTTCAGAAGCTGAGGAAAGAAGGAATCGAAGTCAGCGCCCTCCATAACCATTTGATCGGCGAGTCTCCGCGCGTGATGTTTCTCCCCATCGCGGCAAAGGGCGACCCCCACACGGTGGCGGCTGGCATAAAAGCTGCCCTTAGCCTCACAAAGACGCCTATCGAATCACCTGCAAAGCCCGGCGAAGCTTCTGCTAAGCCTGGTTCAGAAGAGGTTGGATTTAACGCAGAGCAAATCCAAGAGACGCTCGGCCATAAGGGGAACGTAAAGGGCGGTGTCCTCCAAATCTCTATTCCGCGACCAGAAAATATCAAAATGTACGGGGCGACGCTTTCTGTGGGTATGGGGATGGGGATGGCGACCGCGCTTAATTTTCAGGCAGCCGGAGATAACAACATCGCTGCGACAGGAGACTTTGTCTTAACACGAGACGAAGTGGACAGCGTCACTAAGGCCCTGGCCGAACACGGGATTGCGGTCACCGCCCTTCACAATCATCTCGTGCACGGCACACCAGATCTCTACTTCATGCATTTCTGGGTACATGACAGGGCAGATAAAGTGGCCAGAGGGCTCAAGGCCGGGCTCGATGCGATGAAGAAGAGCGAAAAGGCATCGTAATGTTTGTGCGCTGGGGCCTCAGCCTTCTCTTTGTTCTCGGAATCTCGTTGTCGGCGTCTGGCGCTATGTCGGCAGACGAAAGCTTTCTCACGTGGAACTTCGATGGTGATGCTTCAGGCCAGGTCCCCTCCAAATTTGTGATGGGGACCTTCTTTGATGGTCATCCCGCAGGGGAGTGGAAAGTGATTGAGACGCCTCGAGCGCTGAGTCCGCCGAAGGTCCTCGCACAACTCCGACACAAAGGTGCAGAGCATAATTACAATCTGGTTCTGGTCGAGGATATCAATGCGAGCAATTTGGACCTGTCCGTATCGTTTCTGCCAATGTCAGGTCAGGCCGATATGGGTGGCGGGCTGATCTGGCGTGCCCAGGATGACCGCAATTACTATCTCACGCGCGCCAATCCGCTCGAGCAGAACATTCGAATCTACCGAGTGGTCAAAGGCATCCGCCACATGCTCAAAAACTATGATCACATCATTGATGTGAGGAAGTGGCATAGCCTTCGCGTCATTCAGCAGGGATGCCGCGTGCAGGTCTTTTACGATGACAAGCAGGCCTTCGACTTATGCGATGAAACTTTTAAAGAGGGCCGGATTGGACTGTGGACCAAATCCGATGCGGTCACGTACTTCGACGATCTCAAGTTTCAGATTTTGACTGCCCCCGCCCTGGAAACGCGCTGAAGTCCGAAGGAGGCACAGTGACATTGACGCTTTCCAGGATCCCCGCGGTGTCTGCTCGGGTCTGCGGACCGTAAGTTAACGGTGCTCGTGACGATGATGCAGTTCCGAGACGTGCGGATGATCATGCGTCAGGCTGAGGTGCCGGTGGACATGTGCGTGAGGTTCCAGAGGAAGAACAGCTTCATCGTGATCATGCTCATGGTGGTCTAGGTGAACGTGAACATGGTCATGGAGCATCTGCTCATGGGTGTGCTGATGGCTATGGTGCGCCCAAAGAAGAAGGAACACTCCGACTACCATGAATGAAGCCGCAACAAAATCGTTCGATCCCCATCGATCACCGACAATAGGAATCGCGGCTAGAGCCCCCATGAAGGGCGCTGTCGCGAAGAACGCCGCCTCTCGGGCAGCGCCCAAGAGACGGAGCGCGTACATATCAAGGACCAGGCTCACACCGTAGCTCACGACGCCGATTGCAAGCGTTCCTAAAAGGATCGCAGGACGGGGGAGGCTGTTGCCGGTCAACATAGCGAGGCCCAACATACAGCTTCCAGCGGCCAGCGTTTTGATACGGGTGACGACAACGGGGTCGCGGAGAGACAGCTGCTGGGTCAGGTTATTGTCGATGCCCCACGCAAGACATGCTCCCGAAAGAGCCAGGAGACCAACAAGGTCAACGCGCGATTCTTCCGGATGATAACCAAGGACAGCGGCAGCGGTGATGATAAGGAGTGCGCCGCTCGCCTCCCGCCAACCAAAATGCTCTTTGAACAACACCACGGCCAAGCCTATCGTGAAGGGAGCTTCCAGATTCAAGAGCAAGGACCCGAGCACTGCCGAGACCCGCTCCAGACCTGTTAACATAAGGAATGGGCCAAGGATTCCGCCCATGATGATAATACCAAGGAGCAACCAGGTATCAGAGGCACGCAACCGCGCCTCACGCTGAACGTTTTCCTTGCTCCGTTGAGAAAAAAGCTCGAAGACAACCAGACCGCTTCCAGCACCGAGGTAGAAGAGGGCAGCGATCAGAAGCGGACTGCTTGCTGGGAGGAGGAGTTTTGCCAAGGGAATGCTAAGGCCGAACAGCGCAGCGGCAGTTAGCCCACAGATGGCCCCTTTTGCGTGTTCCCAGGTGTGTGAGTCAGTCATGTGTTTAGTCGGGACAGTAGGCGAAAGACAGCGACTGTACAATGCTGCTCTGGTCGATCTCAAGGTCTTCCGGTAAATGGTAAGGTGAGAGAAAAGGAAGGCCGTTTGGCTTGCACCCATCGGCGATGAACTAGCGCCGTTCCCAGATCAGCGTTCTTCTACTGTCAGCGTCGGCAATTGTCCTCTGCGTCGGCCTGAGTGTCTGAACCAGGTCCCCCTATCTGTCATCCTGAGAACATGGAAACGACACCATAGCTTCCTTTTGCTATCATCAGCACCGTGACTCTTAAGACTAAGATCAACCTCTGCTTATCCTCAATGCGCTCATTATCCTAATCGAGATGCTAGGCGGCTGGTGGATTGGTAGCGTTGGACTTATCAGTGATGCTGTCCATAATCTCATCGACCAAGCGGGCCTCTTTCTCACTCTCTACACCGTCATTATGAGGGAGCGCCCATCGACTGCCACGCGTACCTTTGGCCATCACCGAATCGGCCCCTGGCGGCATTCGTTAATTCACTTGTCCTGGTCGCCGCCGGGCTCGGCATCATCGCGCTCTCCGCAGAGCGCTTCCTGACGCCGGTTGCTGTCGCTGGTCTGCTTATGTTCGAGATTGGTTATGCGTTGCCGGGAACCTTTCTATCGCCTTGCTCTTTTAAAAAGAGTCGCACGGGAATCTGAATGTCCAGGCGGCATTCTGGCACAACCTTGGCGATGCCTGTGTTTCCTTTGGCGTGATCGTGACCGGCCTCCTCGTAGCCATGACAGGCTGGGTCCTACTCGAACCAATTGTCAGTGTCGTTATCGCTCTTGTGATTCTATGGGGGCGGTCGGGATCGTTAGAGAGTCCGCAGGCATCTTACTGGAAGGCGTACCGTCGCACATCGACACGAAACGCATTGCCAAGGCTTTGAGCCAGTTACCGGGCGTCACGAACGTACACGATCTCCATGTATGGGGCCTGGACGCGCACCTGCCGTCATTGACCTGTCATGTGCTTATGAAGGAAGGAGGGCCAACGGAGATCGTGCTGCGCACAGTCCGCCAGTTCATTGCCAAGGAATTTGGTATCCACCATATGACGATCCAGGTGGAAGCCGCCTGTTGCCACCCGAATCCACTGCACTGCAAAATTCGGTCTGCCTATGAAACACATCCGGTGACCGCAACAATTTTATCTCGCCGTCTCAACATCTCAGAAGCCGACTGAGAAACCAACAGTCAAGAAAACAGATGCACGATTCGGTGGCCCCGCAAACTCTGTACCGATCCCTGCGTCCAGCACAGTCCAGGGTGTCCACTGCTGCCGCACACCTATCTCAACGCCCGCAATTTGAGGCTCGCCCCGCCGAGGCGCCTGCTCCGTGAATAGATCGCCTAAGACCGTAGTCAGCGTGTGCTTCGGCGCGCCCACAGGATAACTGGCTCCCAGCGCCAGCTCATATCGGCCGTTCCGCTCAAAAGGCTGTTTTCCCGAAAACACTTCATAGGCTGGATTAAAGTGCAGGCTCAGACGATCGAAGGACTTCGTCACAAGCCCTTTTACTCGGACATCGACCCCTGACGATGCGGTGCCAGTAGGCATGTTCACCGTGACCCTCAGACCTAGAGCCGGGAGACTGAGCGTTTCTTGATTAAAGTTATAGAGCCCACTGAGTTGCAGATCGCCGGATTTCGTCTGTCCTTCGATCTGCCTGGGGTCAGTGAACAAGGTCGTGCCCAGGCTCACTTGAAGATTGGGGGCGAGCCCATACAGCACCTCAAGGGGAAATAAGCCTCGTGTCCAACTCTTGCGCTGAGCGGAGAGGCCGGCGCCCGTCTCGATCGCCAATTCCCCGTGGGCAATTGGGTAGGCATCCTCTAACCGCAACGGACGTCCTTCATCCAGGTTGTCGTGATCAATGGCGTACGTGCTCGCGGGGAGGCCCGCTAGAAGCGCCAGACACACAATCTTCACTACGTGGCGCATGGAAGGACCTCCTTAGTGGCTTTGGTGGCCGCCCTCTGGTTTGGCTGCTCGTCCGGTGGACTGATCCCCATCCTGTAGTGCCTTACCGGCCAAGACTTGCTCGGCACTGGGGGGGCGGGGTCCGACGTCCATGTTCATCTCCATGGCGGACCCGCTAGGCTCCATGTCAACGTGTTCTGCCATTGCCGGCGTGTGATACGCAGCATAGCGGTCGTCACCGGCATGGTTGCGATGCAAATAAATCGGCATGATCTTTAAGATCGCCTCACGCTTCGCCTGGACGGTTGGATACAAATCCGGTCTGCTCAGAATGTCATCAATGTTGTCGTGCAACATGTGTAGATTGTCGAAAACAGCCGCGATCTCCGGGTAGCGCTTGGCAAAGTGAGGTGCGCCTTGTTCCATCATCGGCATGAACTGCCACTCAACCGGCGGATTTTTCAAATAGCCGTGATAGAACTCGATGAGCTTTGGCATCAAGGCGCCTTGCGTCGAGACATCTCCAAGAAGTTGCACATCATAAGTCGCCGCTTGCAGCCAGTGATAGGACCAGATCTGTGTATTAAATTTCCGAAACTTGTCCCGAAAGCTCTTCGATTCAGGGAAGCTCCAGAGCTTTCCGTGAAGATCTAGCCGATGGGACGTGATGGCCTCCGGCTTCGCCATATATTCTGCGAAGATCTTTTGAAGAGCCGTGTCTTTGTCCTGTACCCGATCACTTGCGTACAGGTCGTATGCGCTGCGATGGAATGAGTGCGCCCAATTAAAGGCCTTGTGGGCTTCCCAGATCATCCGTGTGAATATCGGTGCGATCATTTCCTCGTCTGGAGGGACAGGAGGTGAACTGAAGATGAACTCGAGGACTTGACGGCGCGCCTGCTCCACCTGTTCTGGATTTTGGGTCTGGAGCAATGTTTCGGCGAGAAAGGCATGTCCAAAGTCGATCCCATTCAGCTCCCGATAGAATTTCGGGAGCTCGTAATACACTGCCCACATCCAGAGTCCACGGATGGGCCACCGCTCATCCCGGGTGACCCACTGGGCCGAAGCGCTGAGTACCCCTATACCCAGCACAATGACGAAACTAAGTGATATTAAGAAAACCGATCGCTGTTTCATACCGACCTCCTCCGGAACACGGATGCAACGGGCGGTGTCCCGATCAAAACAGAAATACTTAGAGATTTGTTAAGACTACAGAATGTCAAAAACCGTAGGGAGGGTGAAACCGATCAGCTGCGAGCACAAGCAGATGGACAGAAGGCATGAATAGGATCAAGAAGCCAAGGAAGGACAAGGAAAACACGACAATTGGTGCAGCTATATTACCCATGCATGTGGCGCAGGACGAAGACGCATCATGATGAAAATGACCTGAGGCATTCGCAGATGGTCCCATCATCGGCACCATGCATACGACCAGGAGAGCCAGAGCTGCGATCATCAGGAATCGACCGGTAGCATTCAGCGTGCTCAGCCGTCTTACTGAATCGACGTGGCGCATTGTTTTTGACGACTCCTTGTAGGAGATGAATTGTGTTCGCCATTGATGTGCTCTGTCAACGAAGAGCTTCTCTAGATGAAGATTTAGGAAGAGTGCGGGCCCCCTAGAGGTTGGAACCCGCAGGAAGACAGGCGCTACTTTCCTCCCTTACCAGCTTTACGGTGCATCTGCGCGGGAGCTTCAAACTGCTTGGCTTCATTGTGGTAAGCCTGCTCCATCTTCTCGCAGTGCTTAGCAAAGGTATTCTTGGGATACTTCTTGAGGTAGTCACTCGCCATGTCCTTCATCCCTTCGGCCTTATGGTTTGCCTCCTTGGCTTCCTTGTCGTAATACTCCGCAAGAGCGGAATGGTCGCCTTTCTCAATCAACTCTTTTACTTTTGATTCATGCCCAGCAGGGCTACGGCTGGAATCAACGGCGCAAGTACTATCGCTCCAGCGATGGCTCCGAGAGCTGCCAGCGTAGTACGCTTGGTCATTACAGCTTCGTCTTTCATGGCCGTCTCCGTTGATTGATCACCCAACCACTCTGACCCCGGCTCCGAAGCATTGTTTATCCTGCACTTTAGATCAGCAAAGGTCCTGCCCGCTGGATCGGCCTCAGAAGCTCATGATGGAGATTTCAGACTTAATCGCGGCCTTTGCAGCCAACATGCTCGCAGCCGCACTTGGCGTTGCTGGGGCTGCCGGTTGCGCACTTGTCGCTGCAATACGTCTTGCCTTCCGGAACTGTGCAACTGCAGGCGGGATGCGTACACTTATTCGTCATGACGAGCCTCTCTTGGCATTACAATTCAACCTTCCGCAATCGAAGTGCATTCGTGATGACCGATACGGAGCTGAAGGTCATTGCAGCGCTAGCAATGATCGGACTGAGCAAGATTCCAAAGAAGGGATACAGGACGCCCGCGGCGATCGGTATCCCCAGCGTGTTGTAGATGAAGGCGAAGAAGAGATTCTGGCGGATATTGCGCATGGTCGCGCGGCTCAGCCGGCGGGCCCGCGCAATTCCTCGAAGATCACCTTTCACCAATGTAATCCCGGCACTTTCCATCGCCACGTCGGTCCCGGTGCCCATGGCAATGCCAACATCAGCCTGAGCCAATGCCGGCGCATCATTGATGCCGTCCCCTGCCATTGCGACCACATGACCCTGGGCTTGAAGGCGTTTCACTGTCTCAACTTTCTGCTCCGGCAGTACCTCCGCCTCCACTTCGTCTATTCCTATCTTCCGCGCGACCGCGTCCGCAGTGATCCGGTTATCCCCGGTCAGCATGACGACTCGCATTCCTTCTTCGTGCAGCATCTTGATCGCTTCGGGCGTTGACTTCTTCACCGGATCAGCCACGCCGATAAATCCGATCACTCGTCCATCCGCCGCCACGAACATGACCGTCTGGCCGTCCCGGCGGAACTCTTCGACCTGTGTCTGAATGCCTGGCTTCAACTCGGCAGGTTTGAGTTTCAGCTCATCCTCCAGCAACCTAAGATTGCCAAGAGCAACGGAGCGTTCACCGACTTTCCCCATCACCCCCTTGCCAGTGATGGCGCGGAAATCTTTGGCTTCAGTCAGCTCAAGTCCCTTCTCACTGGCACCGGCTACGATTGCTGCTGCGAGGGGATGTTCGCTTCCCCGCTCCAGACTTGCCGCAAGCCGCAGCACATCGGCTTCTGTCTGCTCACCAATCGGCACGACAGAAGCGACTCGCGGCTTGCCCTCCGTTAATGTTCCGGTTTTATCCACAACAAGGGTGTCTACCTTTTCGAGGATTTCTAAGGCTTCGGCATGTTTGATCAGCACGCCGGCGGTCGCGCCCCGGCCGGTTCCAACCATAATTGACACCGGCGTCGCAAGCCCGAGCGCGCATGGGCAGGCAATGATGAGCACCGCCACGGCATTGACCAGTGCATAGGCCATGCCCGGCTCTGGCCCGACCAGTCCCCAGACAATAGCGGTGATGATTGCGATGAGCACCACCGCCGGCACAAAGTACGAAGAAACGACGTCGGCAAGGCGCTGAATCGGCGCCCGGCTGCGCTGGGCTTCGCTGACCATCCGCACGATCTGTGCCAGTAGCGTCTCGCTCCCCACCCTCTCTGCGCGCATAATGATGGTGCCCGAGCCGTTCACTGTGCCACCGGTCACACGGTCACCGGCCGTTTTCTCAACCGGGATCGGCTCGCCGGTAATCATGGACTCATCCACGGATGTCTTTCCTTCGAGGACCACGCCATCGACCGGGACCTTTTCACCGGGTCGCACACGGATCTTGTCTCCAAGCTGAACGGCTTCGAGAGGAATATCCTCCTCGTTCCCGTCATCACGGACTCGTCGCGCCGTTTTCGGTGCCAACTGCAGCAGGGCTTTGATTGCGCTGCTGGTGTGGCTGCGCGCGCGCAGTTCGAGCACTTGCCCTAAAAGGACCAGCACAGTGATCACGGCGGCGGCTTCGAAATAAACCGGGACTTGCCCGCCGTGACTTCTAAACGACTCCGGAAAAATCTCGGGGAACAAGGCTGCGACTAGGCTGTAGAGATAGGCAACGCCGATGCCGAGCGCGATCAAGGTGAACATGTTGAGGCTGCGATTCGCGACCGACGCCCAGCCTCGCACGAAGAACGGCCATCCCCCCCACACGACACCAGGTGTAGCAAGCAGCACTTGCACCCACGTCATGATGCGACTGGAAAGTAGTCGCTGCCCCGGAAGACCGGGGATCATCTCTGCCATCACAAGCAGCACGAGAGGCGAGGCGAGTGCCAGGCTGATCCAGAACCGCCGACTCATGTCCTCAAGTTCTGGATTTTTCTCTTCTTGTAACGACACGGCACGTGGCTCCAGTGCCATCCCGCAAATTGTACAGGTACCGGGAGCATCGCGCACGATCTGAGGGTGCATGGGACAGACCCATTCAGTCGTGGCCGACAGTGTCGGGGGTGTGACTGATTCAAGAGCCATTCCGCACTTCGGGCAAGAGCCAGGCCCTTGTTGGCGGATCTCGGGATGCATGGGGCAGGTGTATAGTTGACCCGGAGTGACCCGCTGCGCAGTCGCCGGCGAGGTCGGATCCTTGCCGAGATACTTGGCAGGATCAGCCCGAAAACTCTTTAGGCATTGCTCGCTGCAGAAAAAATACTCTTGCCCGAGATGTTGAAGCGATCCTGATGCGGCTTTCGGTTCGACCGTCATGCCACAAACAGGGTCCTTCATGATTGCACCTCCGCGCTTGTCCTCTTATTCTATTCAAAGCACGACCAGTATCCGCCGTCAATAGCGAGGCAATTGCGTGTCACTTCTGGCCCGAACAAAGCCCGCAATGGATACGGTACACTACCGCTTCAATTGTTTGTAAGTCAAAATGCTCGGCAATAGGATCAGCAGGCGCACAGCCCCTCCTCATCATTCGATCCATGATTCCACCGTCCATCATCATCGTGTCCTCTCCTTTCTCTGTTCCTTCACCTCCGTGTTCAGACGGGTGATCTCGAACTTTCCGTATCCTTTGAGAGCAGTCTCATGTCTGACTGTTAATCTCCCGTCCTCGCCACACCGTCTAGATTGACGGAATCACCAGCAGCGTCAAAATCGCGGAGTTGTTTGATTTGTCTCCTACGCCACATGGCATAGAGCACGGGGATCACCAGCAGGGTTAAGATCGTGGAGCTGACCATGCCGCCGATCATCGGCGCCGCGATCCTTTTCATGACGTCCGCTCCGGTCCCGGTGGTCCACATGATTGGCAGCAGCCCACCCATAATCGCGGCGACCGTCATCATCTTCGGGCGCACCCGCTGGACCGCGCCTTCAATGACCGCCTCTCGTAGATCGCGGGCAGTCGTCATCCGACCTTCCCGCGTACGCCGCTCGTAGGCTTCGTCCAGGTAGACCAGCATGACCACTCCGGTCTCGGCGGCAACGCCAGCCAGCGCGATGATGCCCACCCAGACCGCGACACTCAGGTTGTACCCGAGGAGATACAGATACCAGACTGCTCCCACTGCGGCGAACGGCACGGAGAGCAGCACGATCAGCGATTTGGCGAGCGAGCGGAAATTCAGATAGAGCAGCAACAGAATCAGGGCGAGCGTGACCGGCACCACCATCTTGAGGCGCTCCTCGGCGCGAATCAGATGCTCATACTGTCCCGACCATTGCAAGGCGTACCCTGCCGGCAGCGTTACGTGCTCGCGCACCGCCCGCTGGGCGTCTTCGACGAAGCCTCTAAGATCTCGGCCGGTGACCGCGACCGACACGAGGCCGCTAAGCGAGCCTCCCTCGTCGGCAATCGAGGGCGGCCCTTTGCTCACGACGAGGTCAGCCACCTGCTGGAGGGGGATTTGTGCTCCGGCCGGCGTGGGGATCAAGATGCGCTTCAGACTTTCCGGATCATCGCGCAGCTCGCGCTTGTAGCGCACATTCACCGAATACCGCTCGCGTCCCTCGACAGTCGTCGTTACCGTCTCGCCGCCGATCCCCGACGCAATGACCGCCTGGACATCGGCAACGGTCAGTCCATACCGCGCCGCCTCACGCCGGTTGATGATGATATCGAGGTAGTACCCCTCGGTCAATCGCTCCGCAAAGGCGCTCTTGGTGCCCGGCACTCGGGCCAACACCTGCTCGATCTGTTTCCCGATTGCTTCGATCTGCGTGAGATCCGGCCCTAGCACTTTGATCCCGACCGGGCTTCGCACGCCCGTGGTAATCATCTCGGTGCGCGTCTGAATCGGCATCCACCAGATATTGGGAAAGCCTGGCAACCGCAGTTTCGCGTCCATATCATCCAACAGGCGATCCCAGGTCATGCCGGCTCGCCATTGGGCTTCCGGCTTCAGACTCACGGTGATCTCCGCCATGCCGGTGAACGCAGGATCGGTGGCGGTCTGGGCCTTGCCCATCTTCCCGAACACATGCTCCACTTCCGGAAAACTCATGAGTAACTGATCCTGTACTTGAAGGACTCTCGTCGCCGCGCCGATGGAGAGACCGGGTACGGTGGTCGGCATATAGAGGATACTGCCCTCATTCAAGGGCGGCATAAACTCAGCGCCCAGGCGCATGAAAACCGGAATCGTGAGCGCGACCGCAGCCAGCGCTACAATCACGGCCAGCCATCGCACATGAAGCACTCCAGAAAGGATGGGCCGGTAGAGGGTGATCAACAACCAGTTCAAAGGATTCTGCTTCTCGGCTCGAATCCGCCCGCGAATCAAGAGGACCATCAAGACCGGGGCGAGCGTGACCGACAGGACCGTGGCGAACAGCATTGCAAAGGTCTTCGTGTAGGCCAGCGGAGAGAACAGGCGACCTTCCTGGGCTTGCAAGGAAAAGATCGGCAAGAACGAGACCGCGACCACCAGCAATGAGAAGAATAGGGGACGCCCTACCTCTTTCGCCGCCGCGATAATGGTGTCAGTGCGGTCGGCAGATGGAAATTGTTCCAATCGTTTGTGCGCGTTCTCGACCATGACGATCGCGGCGTCCACCATGGCCCCGATCGCAATGGCAATGCCGCCGAGCGACATGATGTTCGACGTCACCTTGAGATAGGCCATCGGGATAAAGGCGAGAAGGATGGCAATAGGCAGGAGGATAATCGCCACCAGCGCACTACGCAAGTGAAAGAGGAACAGCACCGCGACAAGGCTTACAATCACACTTTCTTCCACCAGCTTTTCGCGCAGCACCGCGATCGCCTTTTTGATCAGGTCCGATCTGTCGTAGGTGGGGACGATCCGCACGCCTCCCGGCAAGGACGGTCTGATCTCTTCCAACTTCGCCTTGACCCGATCAATGACGGCCAGCGCGTTCTCCCCGACGCGCATGATCACGATGCCGCCCACCGTCTGGCCCTTCCCATCCAGTTCGGCGATGCCGCGCCGCTGGTCCGGGCCAATCTGGACCCGCGCAATGTTCTTGATGAGGATCGGCGTCCCGCGTTGATCGGTTCCGACGGGGATCAGCTCAATGTCTCCCACGGAGCGCACATAGCCCCGTCCGCGGATGACGTATTCAGTCTCGGCCATCTCAAGCACCCGTCCGCTGACCTCGGCATTGCTGTCACGCACCGCTTTGATGATGTTGGATATCGGGATGCGATAGGCCGCGAGCGTATTGGGGTCCACTTCGATCTGGTATTGCTTCACGAACCCGCCCACGACCGCCACTTCCGCCACGCCGGGGACCGCCTCCAATTGGTAGCGTAGATACCAGTCCTGAAGACTACGGAGCTGCGCCAGATCATGCTGTCCTGACTCATCCACCAGCGCGTACTGGTAGACCCAGCCCACCCCGGTGGCGTCCGGACCCAGCGTCGGCGTCGCGCCTGCAGGCAATTTTCCGGTGAGCTTCTGCATGTACTCCAGCACGCGGCTTCTTGCCCAATAGAGATCCGTATGGTCCTGGAAGATCACGTATACGTACGAGACCCCGTATTCCGAGACGCCTCGCACCCGTTTCACCTGCGGACCGGCCAAGAGCGACGTCACGATCGGATAAGTGATCTGATCCTCGATCAAGGTGGGACTGCGCCCTGCCCACTCGGTATAGACAATGACTTGCACATCCGACAGATCCGGAATGGCATCGAGCGGCACATGAAAGAGCGCCCAGCCACCCCAGGCCGTGACCAAGAGCACACCCAAGATGATGAGAACCGGGTTCCGCGCGCTGCCTTCAATGAGACGGGCAATCATCTTTTCTCACCCACCCAACCCGCTGATAGTTGCACCCGCCCAGCCCCCGCCTTGTTACACCCTCGCAACCCCGTGTCCCCCTAACACAAACTTTCCCGTAGAGGAGGCTCTTTTTGCCATTGCACCCGGCCCGCCCTGCAGTGCTCGACCCCTTGCAAAGGAAGGCAAGTGGTGCCCCGGACAAACTGCTTTTCCCCTGGGACGCCCGCACCTTTCCCATCTCACCCCCCACCCCGCGGGCGCCAAGACACCCGCCTTTCCCGATCACATGCCACCGCCGACCTGCACGCGAAACTTCTCGCTAATGGACGCCTTTCCCGAAATCGTGACCTGAGTTGTAACCTCCCAGATGCCTGCCATCCCCAGCATTGCCTTGCCCTCATAGGCTCCGTCTTTGTAGATTGCTACTGCTTTGGTGTCCGTCATGCCTGGCATCGGCATGGTGTACATGAACACAACGCTTGCGTCCGTCACGGGCTTTCCAGATGCATCCGTAAGCTTCAGGCGAAGTGTAGTTTCACCAGCCTTTGGAATCTCCGGCACCGTAGTCAAGGTCAGCACGTAAGCGCCTACTTTCCGGACTTTCATGTCTGGCTTGGCAGCGCCCATCGCCATTCCTGACATATCTTTCATTCCCTTCATGCCTTCTTCGCCCACCCGCCCTGGCGTCGCCGGGACGCCGCCTTCTCCCATGGGCATCTTGGCCTCGTAGGCGCCGCGCATCTCGTCCGCCGTTCGAAATTTGCCGCTCCCCAGCATGAGCCGCGAGCGGAATCGCTTGCCAGCGATCTCCAGCATGTCGTCCACGTACGCCTCCTCCGCGCCGTCCGGCGCGCTCGTTGGCGGGGAGCGTTGCCACTCGTGGGCGGGCGCGCACACGCCGTGACGCCCTCGGTCGCCGCTTCCCTTCGCAGGTATTAGCCTGGTCAGGTTCAAAGGGTCGCCCGCGCGCGACGGCGGCGGACTCTCAGCCGGTGGCTCCCCTAGCAGACTCTGTCCGAGTCAACCGATCTTGACCTGGTCAGCGCGCCGCCGCGCGGCGCCCTCAT
>JBBRRL010000005.1:0-15630 GCA_038200775.1 Nitrospirales bacterium | reverse complement strand
GTGATATTGAGCGCCTTGCACAACTTCAGGAGCGTCGAGAGGCGAGGATCAATAAGGCCAGCTTCAATCTTAGCAAGAGTCACGTAATGCACCGCAGACCGTGAACCCAATGCCCGCAATGAGAATCCCCCGCGCGCCCGACACTCTCGTAGCCGTGTCACGTACATGTGTTAGCTATAGACTAACATCAGTCAAGCCCTTCTTTTGGGTACCGGCATCACAGTGTTCTTTGTAAGCCAAGCATCAATCGCTTGCGGATCAAATTTTGTCAGTCTCCCCACCTTGGTATACGGGATGCGCCTTTGGCTCACCATTGCGTACACCGTGTGACTGGACAGGCCGATATACGTGGCAATCTCTTGGATTGTGACGAGACGGCGCTGAAGTGGCTCAGGGTTACTCATTCAAGAGTCGTCCTGAGACTGTTGTACCTGCTTGTCGGAGGCCCCGTCGCCTAGCCATGCCGTGTCAGGGGGATACTGGCGTATCTGAATGTGATCGTAGAAATAGAGACTCTGCGAACGAAGCTGAGCCGGACGAGGCTGTGGCGCACGCTCCTTTAGGCTGTGAACATAATTCTTGGCAATCCCGCCAGTCGCCGCATCAATCCACCGAGGGAGCGGTACATCGTTTCCACAGTCCCAGGTAATGCGGGTAATATCCACCATTATTTCTTCAATAGTCGGCTCAAAGATCATGTGGTTTATCCACTGGCAGGCGTCCTGCTGGTCCTAGTATTGTAGACCGACACCAGTTATCGGGGTCTCTTGGTTGTGACAATCCACTCTCCGGTTGCCACGTATCATTTCTCTATTATTAAAATTCGTCATCATCTTCTTCCTCATCCTCTTCTGACACTTCTGACGCCTTTGACACCCTGTCTGATAAAGGAGTGAGTAGTGGGTTAGTAGTATTAGTAGAAGAGAAGGAGGAGAGAGGGTCCACCTCGTTGCTTGTCGTTTTGCCGTCAAAGCCGTCAAGCCCGTCAGTCGAAGACTGATAGCGGCTTTTCCAGTCTACAAACCACGTCGTTGTAATGGTGTACCCTCGCTTTGCCCCGTTCGACCGGGGGGCCAAGTCAAAGTTCTTCAACAGACCCGCTAGACCCTGCATGTGATCAAGGTACGCCGAGATCGGGATGTTGCTTGCATTTGTCAAACAAGTCTTCGCTAGATATAAACAGCCTCTCTCGATGACCCAACAAGTCTTTAGCAATCTCTAAGAACGCAATCAGTGACTGCTCACGCCCATGTACTTGTCGTCGACCGGCAGCAAAATGCAGTCCCGCATATAGCCGTGGAAGGATAAGTTTTCCGGCTGGTCGCTCCTCGTCGGCCAAAGAGGCCAGCACAACGAGCGGCTCGGAGATGTCCTGAAAGCGACTATCCAAATCAGCTAATTCAGAGAGCGAGGCTGGCAGGTTCGCATAAGTACCTTCGATGACATTGGCGTGCGTTTCGGCCCATGCCTCAAAATCATCACGGATTCGATCGAAGGTTTCCTCTAAGAGTCGCTCGTTCAATCGCTCTTTCCTGCCCACCGCCCGTTGCATTTGAATCTGGAAGGCCCGGTCAGCCAGCGTATCGGCCAATGATTCGATTCCGGCCAATGCTTTTGGTCCATAGACAGGGAACGATGTGAGCTGGAACCCCTCTTTCTTTTTATGAAACGTTTTCTCCGTCCGTTCCACGATTGCGCCTCGCTGGAAGCCCGCGTTCAGGATAGCGAGGACGACTCCATGCATTTTCTTGTCTCGGTTACCGAGTCTGTCTACCTCATCTAAAAGCAAGACCTGCTGTTGACGCCGGAATAGCACGGCAGGGGTCGGGGAGATGATGGGTTTCGGTGCGCCCTTCGAAAGAACGCCGACGAGCTGAAGTAAGCGACTTTTGCCACATTGAGGGGTAGCAGATCGCAGCGCCAAGTACCCGCAATATTTGAAATGCTCGTATGTATAGGTGTTCGCGATCCAGCAGCCAATCAAGAGCGCTGATGATGGATCAGGGAGAGTCATATACCGCTCAATGAGACTTGTGGCTTCGTCTAAGAGGTCTGCCAATTTCGGTGTGCGCGGCTTAGAGGCCGCGTCCGAGGTAATCTTTGTGTCGTTGGATCGTTTCGGCATTGATATGGAACTCGACATGTCTGCCCCCTTACCCTCGTGTGAGTTGTTGATGCAAGTGTTTGGCTAGTTTTTGCGTCGCGCCACGTGTTCGGCTCGCTTTGTTTGCCTCCTCTCTGCTTGCCAACACCCCGTCGCCGTATTGCTGTAAGACCGCATGGCGCTCTGTTCGTTCGCTCCGAAAAGTTCCCAACTCCCGCACCGACACCATGCATAGCCCTTGGCCTTACTCCATCGAAACCCATGAGTCCGCGACTTAGATGAGCTGTCAGAGTCCGTCACTTTACGCCTCACAACTTATTGATATTGCAGGCCCTCATTTTCAGGATCGAGCCTATGCCGCGCTGTTTTCGTCTATACAATGGATGATGCAGCGAATTATGTTTTAGCGCCTTCTGCGGAGTTACCCGCACTTTGAGAGTTTCAACCGCTATTGATATAACGGCCGAGCAGGCTCTTTAGCTTACGGGTGCGGGGGGAGGAAAATTGCGATGTCGGAATTATTCCAGGGTGAAAAAAATCCGCCGCTAGTGAGACGATTAGCGAGGCGTGATTGGTGAGACGGGCACGACGATGGTCCCGAAGTGAGGCCGAGCATGAGTCGAAAACAGGGTCGCAAGACGAAAAAGGATATAGCGAATAAGAACGGTGCTGGTGGAGTCAATGGGGGCGAAGCATCTGTGCGGACTCCAGTCGCGAATACTTGTGCGGCTTCCATAGCAAATGCCCGCAGAGCTTGGCGAGAGGACCACCCTGAAACCCTCTGGCCGGATTGTCGCACTGTTCTCTCCAACCTCCGTTACAGGGGATAGTATCCGCGATGAAACGATTCGGCGCATCGGTCAGACGACACGTACGCTCGATCTTGCCATGGATAGCTTTAACGAACCGACTCTGGCCGAAGCCCTCATTCAAGCGAAAGGTAGAGGCGTAGCAATTCGAGTTATCCTCGATACCACCCAGTCTCACAGCGCCACGTCTCAGGCCGACGCGCTGAAGTCAACGGGATTTCCAGTGAAGCTCATGCGGGGGACCAAGGGCAATGGCATCATACACCATAAGGTTGCTATTTATGATGGCGCAATAGTGCAAACTGGAAGTTTCAACTGGACTGATAATGCCAGTTGTTGCAGTTGGGAAAATTCCGTGTTTATAGCGGATCAGACGGTAGTGCGCCGCTATCAGGCAGAATTTGACCGCACGTGGAACAGGGAATGAAGCGCGGCGCGGCAAACGCAAGCGGAATGGATGGATCAGAACTCTTGCAGCCTCAAAATAAACTCGCCAGTCAAATGACCACAGCGGTTTAAGCATGGTCAGCCTTCTCAGAAAAAAATGTCATTATGCTCAAAATCCTGCCGCATCTGATAATCGGAACTCACGAGCCACTATCGGTTTTTTCGCCTTTTGATCGTAACCGACTGTCATCCAACGCGTACCGCCGTCTAGAAATAAAATCATCACTCGTCCGTAGCTACGATGCTCTGCCAGTACTTTCGGTGCTTCATCATCGCGTTGGAAGTTGAGCTTCGGATCGGCAAGCAAAGCATTGTCTTCCGTCTTGCGGCCCGCGATCCCGATCACGAAGTCAGGATAGAACCCACGGCCGTCAGGCATTAGCACATTGACCGACCAAGGCTGGCGTGGCTCGTTTCGATGCCACCACAACACCACTTTGTTGGCGTCGCGGTCCAAAAGCTCGGCAAAGGGCTTTTCCCACGTATTGAGTCCCGGCGGCATCACTCCATAGAGGTTGTGTGGAGATTTCGGCAGAGGTTCGGACCACATTGTCTCTGATGGCAACTTTGCGGCTTCTAGGATTTCTGCATGCTGGGCGTGAGCTGCCTTTTGCGCTTCGTAAAGTAGTTCGGGGTGCGTGGCAAGAATCACATCTAGAAAGTGGGCCACTCTCTCTGGATCGTCCGCCTCTGCCATCGCTTCATCCCGCATCACCATCGCCATTTTACGCAGTAATGCGCGCCGAAGTTGGCGGGGGTCAAACGTTTTATTCTTCCAAAGAGCGATCTGGGCCCTTTCTGCTGCCTGGGTGGGTGAAAGATCAGCCGCGAAATTAAACTCCTGTTGTATCGTATGGGGGAAGACATCTAGCGTGCGTTTTTCTACTGGGATCTTGTCTCTCATCACCTCGAACAAGTCCCGCGTCGAGATAATAAATCGTTGCGCGCAGTCTTCCTCAGTAATTTCAGTCTGAGCAGAAACTACCTGCGTCTTGAATCTTCTGGGCATGCCAGAACGCAACGCATACCGATGAACGCCAACAGAGCCTGAAACTTGTATAGGTCCTGCGGTTGTTGTCTTGCCAGTATCCGGTGCGGCACCACGGCCGAAGAACTCGCCAAAATCGAAGCTGCTCGGCGGCACGAACTCTGTCGTGGCGGTCATCTCACCCTCATTACCTCTACTACCTTCAGCGCCTTCCATTTTTAGTCCGGGAAACACAATCTGACCGTTTGAATCTACCATGCTGACACCAGATACCCCTTCGCCAAAGCGAAGTGCTACGGTCGCCGTGCTCGCCTTTGCGTATTCCGTCTGGATCTGGTTAATCATCTGTCCGGCAATACCGAGTCCCGATTGTGTCTCTGCGTCAGCGAGGAACACATAGCCGTAGCTTAGCTCTTCCGGTAGTACCTTTGCCTGAGCACGACCTTGCAAGCGGCGATGCACCCGCAGAATGCGCCCGACGAGCTGTACGCCGAACTCTGGATCACGACTAGCACGCATGGATACCAGGGTGAAGGCACGCGGCGCATCGAAGCCAAGCGCCACGGCCATCTTGAAGACTAGCACTTCCCTCCGCTCATCATTCGCTAACGCCAGCAGGCCGCTATCGGGTTCGTCGGCGGTATGAACAGCGATCTGTTCATCCGTATAGCCCATGCGGAGCAGCCGAGCTTTCAGCTTCTCTACACTTTTCTCCTTTGAGTCGGCTTGCACCAGCAGCAGAGGCACCAACGGTATCTTCATGTCCGCCAGCGTTTGCTTCAACTTGCGATGCGCCGCCACGCCATCACGCAGAGCAGTGCCTTGCAGGTCTACCAGGGCGCGCTTTTCTGGGTCTACAAAGTAGGCTGCGCACTTAACGCCCATCTTGATAAGACCAGCATCCACAGCAGCAGCACGACTCACGCGGATGCGTTGCAGTTCCGCGATGCCCATCGCGTTCTCGAAAGCATTGACGTCCGCATCATCTGGTGTAGCCGTGATTAAGATGGTGTATTCCGGCTTCAATACTTCTCGGAAGAAACTTGCCGCCAGGGTGTCTTCCCCAAAACCGTGATGCGCCTCGTCCACGACGACGCCAATGCGCAGACCTTGATCACGTAACGTCTCAATCAGCGTGTCGACTGAGGGGTTCGTCTCGCCTTCCTTGCGCACGTTACGCTTGTCCTTCACACGCGTCGCCACAGTCTGCCATGTCGTCACAAAGACATCGGCACGGCGGCTCATCGCTGCCACACGATCATCCGCCAACTCACGGAGACGCAGTCCATGGAACTGCTCGCGAAGAAATGCTGCCGTTTGGCCGACCACACCTTTGAAAGGAGCGAACCAGAACCATACGACATCCTCCTCATGGCTGAACCGCTCGACAATAGTGCCCGCCATCAGCGTCTTGCCAGCACCCGTAGGGGCTTCGATCAAAAGGTAGCCGTTATGATTAATTGCGGCCATTCGGCTGGCAGTATCCGTCCCGGCAGAGTCCAGTAAAATCTTTGCAGCTGTGAATAGACCTACGCCGCTGCTTACGGCCTCACTTTGGAACCCTCTCAATGATTGCGTGCTCACGCCGGCTCAACCTTTCATGCCAAACCTGCGTGCTAGGCTTTCGGGGATCGGCTCATGCTGCGCATGCCCGGCACGAATGTGCTGACGCAACGTTTCCGGTTGCCACGAATAGACCATTGCTGTGGCACTAGCCTTCACTGCTTTACGCAAAGCAGGTATCAACGCAGTGGTGAATCGTGGCACATAGATCAATGCAACCTCTTCATCACTAGTACAAAGAAAATCGGATGTGGTAAACGGTTCCAGTGTTTCCCTGTGGATCATTTGCAGAGCCGTCCACACCTGCGCGTGTTCGATCTCCACTAGCCGACCCGGTGCAATACGGCGGCAGCGCAGGTAAGCATAATCGCCGCCAGCGGCGGGGCTCCCGCCAAATCCTTCAATCACGGCTTTGATGCGCGGACCACACACATCGCGACAGATGTTCTTCTCGGGCTCGTCTGGTGTGGCTTCAGCATTTGACACCATAATAAAACGTCGGCTATCGCCATCTTCCGCATTCTGCTGAAGGACTGCCTGCGCTGTTGTTCCTGACCCAGCAAAGAAATCCAATACAATGTCATTACCCTCTGAAGACTGAGCGACAAGTTGCTGCATTAAAGATGGTGGCTTGGGGTACGAAAAGACTTTCTTGCCGAATATCCTTTCGATTACGCCTGTGCCCTCACCAGCTTCACGCGAACGCAGTGCCAGAAAATCATCTTCCTCTATGTCTTCACTCAAACGGGCAATCCAGCTGCCAACTGGATTGATATGACTGCGCAGATCCTTCCAATGCTTTTTGAAGCCTGGCCGTCCAAAGCCTACTCGCTTCCCAACCCAGAAGTTGAGGTCGGGCGTATCTCTCGCAAGTAAAGGGTTCCTCTTCTTCGGTGTCACAGGCACATCCTCGGCATCAATGGCGGCAAGGAGTTCTTCAAGTGTCTTCCAAACAACCACACGCTCTTTTTCTGGATCAGGGAAAACGATCTTGTCTTGCCGAATCCACTCCTCCATTGTTTCTGTTTCAAGCGATTCAACATCGGTTTCAGGATTTAGCTCGCTCGCGTAGCGCCAAACAAGATTTGGATCGCACGGATACCAGCGATCCGCTTTGGGATTTCTGATCGGATAGAAAAGGTTTTTTCTTTCCAGCCGGTCGAAGCCTAAAGTCAGAGGGTCGATATTCTAAGGCCCCCGCGGATCATTGTCGGGATTCTTATATTTCTTCTGTGACTTATCGCGGCCATGAAACACAAATTTGCTCCGGCCATAGATCAATATATGCTCGTGCGTATCGCTGAAGTTGCGTCCCTTGGCGCTTGTTGAGTCGCGTGTTCTCCAAGCCATGCTGCCAATCCTCATTCCGGGCATTACTTTGTCTAAAAGTAATTCCAGCTTCGCCCTGTTATCGTCATTGATGCAGCAAATCAACACACCATCCTCCCGCAGCAGGTCACGGGCGATAAGAAGACGCTGGTAGAGAAACTCAATCCAGGTGGAATAGCGCCAAGAGTCGTTTTGATCAACGAAGCGGTCGTTATATACAAAGTCTTTTTTCCCGGTGTTGTATGGTGGGTCAATGAGAATGCATTTCACACGTCCGGCATAGGTCATTCGCAGGTAGCGCAAGGCGTCGAAGTTGTCTCCCTCAATGATCAGATTGCGCCATGGTGCCTTCCCGGCGCTGTGCTCCGGTAGTAGGTCCAGCGCCACGAAGTCAGAGTTTATCGCCTTGTCGCGGTCAATCTCATTCGCCTCCCACACGAGGCCGAAACGCGTGGCATCGCGCCGGTCACGCGCCTCCAGCAAACGGGCTAGCTCATCCTTGGTCAGGTGGTCGTATTTGGGCATGGCTATGTTCTTACTTCTTTAACCATCTAGAATAATTGCGTCGACGAAAGCTCCGCAGTTCAAGCACCGCCAGCCTTCAGAAGAAGCCTCCATCCCTGTCCCTTCTCCGGTACCAGAAAGCCTTGGCCTCTCGCGCAAGACGAAATGAGTTCACCTCCATTAGTATGCACAGACTATGTAGTTGATATTACTAGTGGTGATTTGGAGGATAACGGGAGTGGCGACCCTGATAATCGACTTCCCCAATAAGGACTACCTCGCGGCGAGACCACGGCCATGGCAAGGGCGGTGGCGAGATGATGTCCGGGCGAGCCAGCAGGGACACGAAAGACAAACGTCTTCCGCCTCCCATAAAGACCTGAGACGCTTTTTGTCAATTCGGGAGAGAGCAGGAGTCACATCGTTGACGAATGCCGCCGTGGGGTGTGCCCATCGCCGCCCAAGCGCGACTGGTGTTAAATAGGTGTTAGAAAGACCGACATAGTGGGGGGATTAGCGACAGAATGAGGCAAAGAGAAACTAATACGAATTGCATATCAAGCAGCAATAATGCTGGGATTGCCCAAGCCATCAATGACTTGAGCAACCCCGTGTCGTTCACTCTTAATCAGCGGGCCGCAGGTTCGATCCCTGCACGGCCCACCAAAATAAATCAATCAATACACCGACACTACAAGCGACAGAGAACCAGACTGTGCTAAATTTGTGCTAAACGTTCCGGTCTTTTTGAGAACTTCTACCGCGTCACGGAGACTTTCCGGCCAGTGATGAGCATACCGTTGAGTCATCAGCCCGGACTTATGCCCAAGTAACCGTTGCACCTTGTAGAGATCCTTCCCCGCCTGTACGAGTCGCGTGGCAAAGGTGTGCCGCAAGTCATGGAAGCGGAAATGTGAAACGGTAGCAGTCCTCAAAGCGGTCCGAAATGCCCGTCGAAGGTGTCCACCCTCAATGGGTGTGAAGGCCTTGCTACAGAACACCAGGTTAGTTTTTAAAGTCCTTATCTTGGCTTTCTTCTGGAGCAGGTCGAGCATGATCTGGTTAATGGGTATAGTTCGCCTCTCTCCATTCTTAGACCGAAAAACTGTCACCGTCCGGCGGAACACATCCACGCCTTCCCAGGTCAGCGACAAGATCTCTCCCATCCGCATCCCCGTATGCAGCGCAAAAGTCATGATCTCTCCTAACCACACCGGACACGCTTTCAGGAGTCGAATTTCTTCCTGATCCGTTAACCACCGGTCCCGCGTATTCTGTTCTTTCTCCATCGAGACACGGCGCACCGGATTGTCCCGGCACCACGCCCATTCGCGAATCGCCAAGTTGAAAGCATTCTTCATAATCAAGGAGGAGAAAGAGGCGGCCAATTCCGCCTCCCTCTCATAAAGACCCATCGGGCTTAGGCTGCTAGGACAGCAGCGAAAGTCGAATTCAACACTTCCCAGTATTGAACCCGAGGATTTCCGTCAAGCACATTCGCCAGCGCCTTGAGCACTTCGGAATAACTTCCGCGGCTATAAGCCTCCGCGTTCTCTCGCTTATCCCAGAAACTGATTGCAACCGCTTCCCGTCCGCCTGGGACGGTGAACGTAATTTCGTCTTGGAATCCTTTCTGTTTCTGAAGCAAGGGAATAATGTCCTTCTCTAGTGTCCGGTTAAACTCAGGAACGCTATTGGCCTTCAGATGCATGGTAACGTTTCGAGCAATCATGAGCACCTCACAGGGACGGTTAAGGATGTGACGCTGTTTCAGAATACCTGGTGCAGACAGTCAGACGAGCGAGGCTTATAGGCTCACTCATTAACTACACTAAGTTAACTAACTATAGTCTGTCCAGGAGATGCTTGGGTACTTCGTAGGGTGTTGGCGTATTGACATACTATAATTGGAGGCGTGCTGAGGAGCAACAAGCGTGCTTATGAAAGCCTCAATGTTTCTGTTCTAGAAACGTCACCAGGAGGCCCAGAATCCCTGGTATCCTCAGCCTATCGATATCGAGCTTTTGACGACGTGTGAATTCTGTCGCCGTTTTAATCACTTCCATGCGCGGCATTAGGCGTTTCTGGGTGCCCTAGGATTTCGGTTGCCAGCGGAACGGTTGGCGATCGAAACCGGAAACCTTCGCTCAATCGACCCGCCCGTAAAATTGATTTTTCAAGCTCTTAATCGGCGGCCTGCAGGTTCGATCTCTCCACGGCCGCAGCGCCAGGTGCTAAAGGGTTCTGCCGACTTGTCCGATAGGCAGTATGAAGCATTTTTCACCAAATTCTCTTCGACTCTGTGCAACGGGGTGGAACGATCTGCGCAATGCCTTATAACGGTCCACCAAAATGATTTTTTTAGGAGAGTTGTTAAAGAGAGAAGGCCTCATTACTGAGAGGCAACTTCAAGAGGCGCTGCATATTCAAGACGCATCTACAGTTTATAAGCCGTTAGGCCAGATCTTAATTGACCAGGGTCTCATCCTTCCAGAACGTCTTAGGGTCCTACTAGACACCCACAATAAGCGGGCCCCATTAGGGGAGATCCTGATAAGAAGCAAACAAATCACACAAGAACAACTTGAGATCGCATTGAGCAAACAAGACGCATATAAGTCCCGGCTGGGCGAAACATTAGTGGCTTTGGACTACTTATCAGAAGAATCTCTTAAGGAAGCACTTGCTCTCCACCTCAATCTTCCTTACCTCGATCTAACATGTTATACGCCTGATCCTGAACTTCAGAAGACGATCAATCGATCTTATGCCCGCAAGCACAAGCTGGTGGTGATGGGCAAGACGGGTAATCGAATAACACTCGCCATGGATGATCCTACGAGCCTGGCGATAATCAAAGAGTTAGAAACTCTTGGGTTCGCCGTGGATAGGGCAGTCGCGACATTGCCGAAGTACGGATTGGTGCAGAAAGTGTTCAAGCAAAGAGAAATTCCTGGTAAGACTAGAATCGACCGACCGCGAAAAGAAGACGACGAATGGCTCCATTAGATGTCGACTGCAGAACACACGCTTCTTCGAAATGAACATTATAACTTACAATATCTGGGCCGGAGAACCGTTCCTACTGCTTTTTAACACTCCCGCTCAGGCTGTTGCCGGGACAGACTCTCCATCCATTTGGTCAATGCTTCCAGAGCGCAGGAGCGTCCGCAGAAGTATTCGATGGCGGAATCATGGAGAGTTTTTATGGCCCAGTCAGCAGGAAGCGCGAGCGGCTCAATGCAATGCCTCTTATTCTCTCGTTGAATGGTATACCAGTGGTTCGTCTCTTTTTTTATATTCTGACAACCATCGCATACAATATGGGAGACTATAGGCATCACAACTCCTTTTGTTGATCGGTAACACAATTCCCTGGCAGGCCAGACGGCGAAAGACCGAAATGACTAATTGACCTTAGTCGTGTTCTGACATAGACCCCGAAGAACCAACGTGGCTCAATCTAGAGTAGATAGAAACCTAACGTCTGCTGCGAGTGCGGTTCAAGATCTTCAAACTTTATTCCCATTGTCGCTGGTTTAGGCTGCGTCGCGACCCAGCAAATCTTTCCTGAGAGCGTTGTACGGGACTGAGGAACCTCACCCAATGTCACTGTAAGCAGGAGTAAAGTTCCTATTTCGATATTACTCAGGTGATTGGCCGCCACTTGCATTCCTGCTTGGGACACGTCCAAGACAGTGCAGACCCCTTCAATTTGTCGTCCGTATTGGACCAACCTGTATTCCCCTGTCAGGTGACATGGCTTTCGGCGATGTGAACGTGTATTGACTAAGACCTGAAAGAGATGACCGCAGTCACAAGCAAAATCGAAGGGTTGAGTAAGAAGCGGCGGCCACTCCCTAGTGTGGCCAGCTTGTGACGTGTTGCACCCAGGACAGACTATCCGGTAACTGCCTTTTGGTGCGGCATGAATCAGAAGGTAGTCGGAAGGTTGCTGCAAAACAATAGTCTCCTTGCGCTCGGTAGGTTGGAATATGCATCTTCTGGACCACAGGAAAATCCAAGACTTCTACGGATATTGGTTGCCAACGAATGTCAAGTATCCGCATTTGTTGGGTCTTTGATTACATAATGCGAATGCTTGTGCGATGCAAGGGGTTCAAAAACCTGGCCTGACTCCATCCCCGCTAACATGGCGAGCAGCAGAGCAGCACTTTCCACGATTGGCTTACGTCGAGGTGACGGCCCACAAGTATCATCAATCTTTCCATGTGGGCTATCAATGGGACAGCGCAATCCGAGGATCGTCAAGGACACTTATGTTCCGCCATTTCTTAGTGTCCTAATACTATAGCTAGGGGCTTACCCGATTGGGTCATTTACTGCGTTGAGCTGTGGGCTTAGAAACCATCTATGGCGGTCCCTAGGTGTGGGCCCCACCGGACCCGCAACAGGACGGCTAGCCCTCCCTCCGGGCTGGCCGTCCGCTAAGCGACACACTATATCGGCCGTTCCTCATCTGTCCGAGAGAATGTGGAGATGGTGGACTCGAAGACGGTCCCTCAATTCATCACGGACATTGCAGACTCTCGTTCCTCCCTCTGTGATCAAAATAGCTTCCGCATTTGCCGGCATGGCATCTGGGATTTTCTCTTTCGATTATTTGGACTTTTCCCGTGGCAGTGCCCTTGCGCCAGATGCCAAGGCTTGCTGGTACCCCCGCAGTTACGCGCCATCGACGCGAGCTCTGAAGGATGGCAGTGCCTGGACTGCGGAGGTTTCGTCACCGCGTGTCATACAGAGAAGGAGAGATGCGGGTCATGACGGCAATTGAGTACCGCCGATGCATTGCTGAATGGGTTGCTGAATTCTGGCCGTCATCTGAACACGACCGATGGTTTCTTACATGGAGATCGGCAACGAAATCCTTGCGGTGAGAAGGTCGAAGATTGCAGCATGGGGTCAAGGCGTTGTGACCTTATGTGCCGTCTTTGCCCTGTCGTTATTAACAGGGTGTTATACCGAACAAAAAATATACTACGGCATTGAAGCTTCCGACGGCAAAATTGTTACAGGTAAGTGTCATCGTTTAGAAAATATTCCGACGGCTATTAGATTCGCTCGAGAAGAGTTGAAATGTTGCGTTTGGACCCCGTCCGTCTCAGAGAGCAGGGATTCGATTTCTCCGTTGATTCTCAATGTTAACATTCCGCTTGGCAGTCACATTGCATTCACTTCGTACGATCTAAGCGTTTTTGAATTCCGATCGAGCGCTGAAAGTGCGAGCGGATGAAGTAAAACGCAATTGATACACTCAGGGTATGGACTTGTCGATCAACGTATTCTTCCCCTTATTGACGGACAAATACTTGAAGGGCACGGCGCAAAACCGGAGAGCGTGGTCTATAGTGTGCTGTATAAGCTCCCGTTTGGAAAAGTTGAAACCTTCTCAATTCAGTTACCAGCCGTAATGGTCAGCAACAAGCGCGCTTCATTTCCGCGCGTCGGATATACGTTCAGCACAGAAGTATTTCTTTGCCCCTACCTTTCGAGTTAGAAATCCGGCTGGGGTTCAACCCAAGAGCTACCTCTTCTGCTCCAACCAGGTTTGTGCAGGCTTCACCCTCGGCTAGGCTTTGGACGCCGAGGCGTATCTAAGTTGCAGCCCTACCTCTAAACTGGCGGTAGACGACAAGCAGGAGGATTGCACCGAGTGTCGCCATCACAAAGCCAACGGGATCGCCCTCCCCGTACCAGCCGAGCGCTTGGCCTATAAACCCTGCTACAAGCGCACCTCCGATCCCCAGCAAGATCGTGACAATCATTCCGCCCGGATCCCGACCGGGCATTAGGAGCTTTGCTACCACGCCGACGATCAATCCGAATACAATCCATCCCAGAATAGACATGTTGAGACCCCTCAATTGGATTCCGACGACTCTGTCGTCACACTATGTTCTGTCAGAGAGTACTGGCGTCCCAGGACAGAATGCTGTTCCCCATCCGCAATGGATTAGCCTTCTTCCGGGGAAGCCACCTGCAGCCCAATTTTGTCGGCCGCGGGAGCCCATCATTACAAAATGTTCAGATAAAGAATATTGTGTTATTGCTTCAGCCGGATCCTCACGCCCATTGCGAGACGCACACACTAAAGTTAAATCTGGTGCGATAAGTTTTTGTCTCGCAACCGAGTACATATGCATTCGTCCCCTTGCGCTGGAGGGAAACTCATGTTTTACTCGACCACTGAGAACCACCAGGTAAAACCGACACGTAAAGGAAGCCTTTCTCGTCTCAGTTGCCACCGTCGCGCTTGCCGAAATAGGTGACAAGACACAACTCCTGGCGTTCTTTCTTGCGGCGCGGCTGCGCAAGCCGATCCCAATTCTTCTTGGAATTCTCCTTGCGACACTTGCCAATCACTCGCTTGCCGGCCTCCTTGGACTCTGGATCACTACCGTCCTTGCCGCTGAAACCCTGAAATGGATCATCGGGCTCATTTTCCTGGCCGTTGCGATCTGGGCGCTCATCCCTGATCAACTTGATGAACAGAGGGGACGGCTCGGACGCTATGGCGCCTTCCTCACATCATTGATTGCTTTCTTTCTTGTGGAGATGGGGGATAAGACCCAAATTGCGACGGCCGCCTTGGCCGCGCACTTTGGAAACCTGCTCGCGGTTGTCGGTGGTACAACTTTGGGGATGATGATTGCTGATGGGCCTGCTGTCTTTTTAGGAGAAGTGGCGTCTCATCGAATACCTCTCAAGTACGTGCGCTACGCAGCCGCTCTGTTATTTGGCGTGATTGGTCTCCTCATTTTGGCGGGTGTAGGAAAGTTTAATTAGCTGCTGCGCGATTCTTGTCTTGATGAAACGCGCGGCTTGTCCATCGGCTATCCAACTGCGCTTGACCGCCGCTATGATAGCTGGTCGAACAAATCTATTATTCGGGCGTTGGTCTCTGGACAAAGCGCCAATGGCATGAAAGCCGGCGGAAGCGAAGCGCCTGATTTCCGGCGGATTGGAGAACCTGTGAAGATCGCGGTGGGCGCCAAGAGCGATGTTGGCCTGAAGCGCGCTCATAATGAAGACAGTCTGTGCGTTGAGCCGCAACTGGGAGTCTTCGTCGTCTGCGACGGGATGGGCGGACATAATGCGGGCGAGGTCGCCAGCCGCTTGACATCGGACGTGGTTCAAAAACATGTCCGCGAACAGCGCCAACGACTCAAAGCTGTCGAAGCTGGGTACGATCCGCGATTTTCCTCCGCCACGAACTTGCTGGCAAGCGCGATCCGCCTTGCAAATGAGACAGTGTACCGCGCGGCGATGAACCGGTCGGATTACGAGGGTATGGGCACGACAATCGTGGCGGCGCTTCTGGACGGGCCTGTTGTCTCGATTGCGCACGTCGGTGATAGTCGTGCGTACTTGGTCCGGGAAGGCGCGCTCGCGAAATTAACGGAAGATCATTCTCTTGTTGCCGAGCAGGTTCGTCGGGGATTGCTGAGCGAGGAGGAGGCCGAACACTCTCCTCAACAAAACATCATCACCCGAGCGATCGGCACGGAAGCGACGGTCGAAGTGACGCTGAAGGAATTGACGCTTAATCCTGGAGATTATCTGCTGTTGTGCTCCGATGGCCTGACGAAAGGCGTCAGTCCCGCCCGGATTCTCGACGCGATTCAGGCTGCGCCAGATCCTCAGACCGCGTCAGACCAGCTTGTAGCCTTGGCCAATCAAGCCGGCAGTGAGGACAATACGACGGTGATCGTCATCGTGACGCAATGATCGCTTGCCACCGGGATACAGGTGCCGCCTCCCGTCAATTCTGCCGCTCTGCTGCGGTGTGAGACGAACCTGTATCTAGGAAGAAACTTTACTTCTCACCCAATAACTGCTGCGAGTCTTTAATCAGCCGCTCTTCG
>JBBRRL010000004.1:0-16410 GCA_038200775.1 Nitrospirales bacterium | reverse complement strand
GTCCAAACGACTCCAAGGTGGGCGGGTGCCATGGGAAAGCGGCCGTCTAGGCAGCCGTGGGGCTGAAGCGGGTGCCATGGGGAAAGAGGAGGCTGTCTCGGCAGCCTCCAGGGTGGGCGGGTGCCATGGAATTTATCGGTACACTGCAATTTTTTAATCAGAACGGGAAGCGCGGAAACCCGATAGCGCTGTACCTCGAGCGCTTAGACAGCGGCGAGTGCCGCATCAGCATCCGCCTGCCACCATGGCATGAACTCGTGGGCACGGGCTCGACCCCAAACAAGGCGGCCGGCGATTTTGAGATTAAGCTGAAAGCCGCATACCCCTTGCCGGGCGCGTACGACGGTCCCGCATGGAACGGCATCAAGGCCGAAAAGCCTGCCCCGCCAAAGCCACCTGCGCCAGCCGCAGCGACCAAGGTTGATTCGCCGGCTGCTCCCCAGGCAGCCGCTGCCGCGTCGGCCACGAAAAGCGCGGTGCCTGGACCCACGTCTCCTGCCGCAGAAGCCCCTGGCGTGCCGGCACAGGACGGCTCGATGAAGCCTGCGTAAGAAGTCCGTGATCTGTCCCCACTGCTCAAAAGACAATCAGCATGACGCGGTCTACTGCAGTTCCTGTGGCCAACGAATCGTTACGCCGGCTGTTGCTCCTCTCACTGATCTCGTCCGGTGGCGTCAATTCATCGGCCCTCGCGCTGACTATTACATCGAACGGTTCAAGTTGTTCGAGGCCGGAGCTCCAAAAGGCTTTAAACCCTCGTGGAACTGGCCCGCATTCGGGGTGGGGTGGCTGTGGTTTCTGTATAGAAAAATGTACATGCATGCCGCCGTGTTCCTTGTCGGAGTGCTCCTGCCCGTGCTGCTTGATGCGGGTACCGTTGGAGTGCTCATCTGGAACGGCTTTGCCGGATTAAGCGCAAATTTTCTCTACTACACGCACGTAAAGTTGAATCTTGCTATGATCGATCGCCGGTCCGCGACGGATCTCACCGCGCGCGAGCGCCTCATCGCCGACGCGGGTGGGATTCAGCCATACGTCTGGTGGTTGGGTCTGGGCCTCATGGCCGTGGCAATCGCCCAGGGCATACTTCAGGCGCCTCCTCCTCAAGAATAAGTCATCCCCGGCATCGTCGAAAAATCGACGGCATCGAGGTCTATGCTAAAATAGCTTCATTCATGCCCCCCTCCATTCATCCTGTACATCTGATTTCGGTACTACGGCACAAGGCCCTGACGCCGGCGATTGTGTTCCTGACGTCCCGGCGGGCGTGCGATGAGGCGCTTCAGTCCTTTGAACATACCGCCGAAGCTGTGCCTCGGGCCCGACAAGAGGGCATTTCGGAGCTCCTGGATGAGCTGACGGCCGCCTATCCGAGCATCCACGACCATCCATTACGGGAGATTGTGACGACCTATGGCGTCGCGGCGCATCATGCGGGGCATCTGCCCTCTTGGAAGATCGCCGTTGAAGAGTTGATGCGGCGTGGCCGCTTAGACGCGGTCTTTGCAACGACAACGCTCGCGGCGGGCGTGGACTTTCCCGCTCGGACCGTGATCCTCACGCAGTCCGGCGTACGCCGCGACCAGGACTTCAGTGACCTCACCATAGCAGAGGTCCAGCAGATCTCGGGCCGGGCCGGACGGCGCGGTAAAGACAGCGTCGGCTTCGCCATTGTCACGCCCTCCCCTTACATGGATCTGGGTGTGCTCGTTCGCGGTTTGACGGGTCGGCCTGAGCCGATTGACAGCCAATTTGTGATTTCCTATCCAATGGTCTTAAATCTGCTGAAAGCGCATCCTGTCGATCACATCCAATCTATTCTTGCGAAAAGTTTCGCGCAGTACCAACTGAACGCGCAAGCGGAACGCTTAGAGGGCCGAAACGACAAACTGCATGGCAAGCTCGAATCTTATGGCCCACGCGAGTGCACCGATTGGCTGACGCAGTGGCAGGCTTACGATCAGGCGACGCGCCAAACAGCACAAAAGCTCCAGACCCGCCGGCGGCATCCGCCGGAGGTCCGGGCGCGGCTGCCGTTTCTCACGCCTGGCCGGCTGGTGGCGTTTCCTCGATTTCGTGGCGTCGTGCTGCGCAACTATCGAAGTCGCGGCCAGCACCGCGAAATGGTGACGGTGCTCAGAGAGGGCGGGACTGTCGCTGAATCTGCCGTTGCCGACATCACTGCCGTGCAAGATCGTGTCTTCGATTTCACGTCGGCTCCCACCTTTCCCTGGGCGACCTCCGAGTCGCTGTCCTGGTTGAGTCAACAACTGCACGCGGTTCCCAAACAAGTGGCGATAGTGACGCTGTCGCAGCCTGTGTCGAGCGAGGACGGGGAAGAATTGGTGAAAAGCCTGGGAGATCTCTTTCCGTGTCCCACATGCCGCTGCCGGCCCACATGCGCAAAAGAATTTAATGAAGCGGCCAAGCTACGGCAAGAATTGCTTCACAACCAACGGTCGGTCCAGTCGTTACGCACCGGGCTCTGGCATAAATTCCAAGAGCGCGCAGACATTCTTCACGAGTTGGGGTACCTGGATGCGGCGTATAGGCTAACCGACGACGGCGACTGGGCGCGGCATATTCGAATCGACTTTTCGCTGCTTATCACCGAGTTGATTCGGGCGCAGGCCCTCTCTGGGGTGACATCGGCAGTGCTTGCTGGCATTATGGCCTGCATTGCGTATGAGAATGACCGTCCGGCCTCTTTTCCTCGGATCACGCCTGCCCTGGCCGGTCTCATGGCGAGCGTTCGGCGCATGGCAGAGGGGCTCGCGAACTATGACGATCCTCCCCTCTTACGGGCCGACGTCGGGGGTCTTGCCGAGCGCTGGGTCGGTGATGCCACCACCACATGGCCGCAGCTCTGCCGGGCGACATCGACGGCCGAGGGCGATGTCTATCGCCTTCTCTCGCGCACACTGGAGTATCTGTCGCAGATCCAATCGCTACGTGACAGCCACCCTGAACTCAGCCGTGTGGCGGCAGACGCGATGGACCGCATCCGGCGCGGCGTGCTGGAGGAATTGCCATGACCCGTGAGGAGATGGAGCGAATGCTTGGGGAACTTCCCTTCCGCCTGCTGCGGCGTCTTGCGCGCACAGCCGCGGGGCCTCAGGTGACGCGCATGGGAAAGCGTCGAATGATTCAGGCCGTCATGGGTGATGCAGAGAGCGCTCCCGCTCGCGTGGAGGCCGCAATCCGCGCATGGCAGAAGGAGCAGCGGGCCATCGATGGGATGCTACCCCGGGATGTCGAATCGCCCTACAAGGGCAAGCCCGCTGACCTAGAGACATTTCTGGAAGGTATCGGAGTGCCTGAAACTGGTCCTTTCATTGCTGACGAGTGGCAGGTCGAAGCCTTGGATGCCCTGACCCAGGGCGATGTCATCGTCAGCGTACCAACCGGAAGCGGCAAGACATATGTGGCCGTCGAGGCCACCCGCCGCGCCATGTTGGAAGATCGCACGGTCGTGTACACCTCACCGCTCAAGGCTCTTTCAAATACCAAGTTTACAGAATTTCAAAAGATCTTCGGTCCCGAATCGGTGGGAATTCTTACAGGGGACCGTCGGGACAACCCTCAAGCACCCATTCTCATCATGACGACGGAGATCTTACGCAATCTCCTCTATGATGCGGCCGGTGGGGAAATCGATGTGCGACTGGATACTCTCGGGCTCGTCATCCTGGATGAAAGCCAATTCCTGGCCGATCCAGAGCGCGGCGTCGTCTGGGAAGAGACGATTATATTTTGTCCATCGCAAGCCCGCTTGCTGCTACTATCGGCCTCGATAGGGAACCCGCAAGAGCTCGCCGCCTGGCTTACGAGCATTAGACCCACGCCTTGCCATCTCGTCCGTCATCAACGTCGCTCGGTGCCTCTGCGTGCCGGCTATCTGCATCCCAACGGGAAACTCACGCCCTTGTTTCGCACAGTTAACATGCCACCCTCGCCGTCGCAGGCGGTGTTGCACCCTGAGGCAAAGCTGCTTTTCACGCAATATGAGGAGGATACGTTGCACACGAGGCGCTCCATATGACCCGCCAGCAGGTCTTCGCATTCTGTTTCCTGGGCCTATTTCTCTTCTTGCTTTATCAGATTGTCCTCATTTTTCGCCCGTTCTTAACACCGGTCTTGTGGGCGGCAATCATTGCGCGACTCGCCTTTCCGCTGAATGTTCGGCTCACTCGTCTTCTGCGTGGACGCAAACTTATTTCCGCAGGACTGTTAACGCTTGTGATTTTGATCATTGCCGTCATTCCCATTGTGTATCTGACCTTTGTTCTTGTTGATGAAACCGGCGCTGCCTATACATCTTTTTCCGAATGGGTCCACTCCGGGGGTGTGAATCGCGTGACGCAATCTCTGTCGCGGCTACCTATTATCGGCGGCAATGTCCAAGAGGTCGTCGGACGCGCCGTGGTTGGCGGCAATCTTGAAGGTTCCCTGTTGGAGGGCGGAAAGACCGTGAGCATGTTTCTTCTTGCGCATGCGGCGGGCGTCGCGAAAAACGCCTTCGACTTTACGGTCGCCTTTTTGGTGATGATTTTTACTCTCTTCTTTTTCTTTAAGGACGGCGATCGACTTTACCGCGGTTTGTACGGGCTCATTCCTCTCTCCGAGACCCACAAGGAAAAGTTTTTTTCGCGCTTGGACCGCACAATGACTGCCGTCGTGCAAGGCACCATTTTCACCTCTATCGCGCAGGGCATTCTCGCTGGAATTGCATACTGGTTTCTGGGTGTGCCGTTTCCAATGGTATTGGCCGCGTTAAGCGCGTTGCTGGCTCTGTTGCCCTATGGGGGGACGGCTCTGATTTGGGTGCCGGTCGCCGCCTATCTGTTCTGGGCGGGAGTCATCTGGAAGGCCGTCGCCATGGCTCTCTGGGGCAGCATTGTGGTCGTGGCGATCCCAGACAACTTTATAAAGCCTCTCTTGATCGGGCATGGCGCTCAGCTGCCGACACTGTTCCTGTTCTTCAGTATTCTCGGCGGTCTGGCAGCATACGGCTTCGTTGGCCTCGTGCTCGGACCCATTCTGCTCGCGATCGTGATTGCGGCGATTGAGATCTATCAGGAGGAGTACCCTGAAGAGGTCGGTCTCAAGAGCGCTCGCCGGCATTCATAAAACGCATGAGCATCAGGGGGCTGCGAGTCTCGGGCAGATGGCCGCCGCGGGTTCAGTCGCAGCCTCTCCATACAGCTGTTCATGCAAGGCCTTTACGAGCGCTGCGCTCGCCTCCTGCTTCAGTGCGCTCAGGGCTCGATTCGAGGCCTCACGATAATTCAGATGTCCCTCCCTCCCCGACCGCGCGATGCTGCCCATAATCCGCTGACTCTGCGGAATGACGAAGGTAAACTCCACGCACCAGCGAACATAGCGAAATCTGGGATCGGGGAACTCGCCCGGCCACAGCCGTGTGTCGCCTTTGATAATGAGGTCGGGTACCGCCGTCGCGCCGGCTATGCGCCCGACTATGGGGAGCCCTTCGAGAAGCAGCGTGCCGATCACCGCCTGTCGTACCGCGTTCGCCTGGTCACCGGTCACGTCGACAAATATAAGGAGGCTATCGTTGACGAACTTCTGCAAACTAGAGGTCAATTCTGGCAGCGAGAACCGTCTCGGCAACGCCTGCGCGCTCACGATGCGCAGATCACTATTCAACGCATCACGAGCCATGAGATTCCTCGCGGCCCGATGCAGTCCTCGGAGTTTCACAAGTTTGTCTGACGTATTTCTGGCGTCCTCGAGATCGCCCGCAGTGGCGTCGTCCAGCTCGCCGATGCGGCGCGCAAGCGCCGCGCTGGTAGTCCCCCGTTCCAGCACGGCCAAGGCCGCATATACGTCACGACCTGGATCCTTCCAGGTGTCAACGATGCGCACATTTTCGAGCACCTTGTCGGTGGAAACCTTTGTGATCATCTCAACAAATAGGCGGCGGTCGGTCCGGTTGGACCCTTTCCTCTCAAGACTGAGATAGGATTCCCAGTCCTTTGTCTCGCTGGTGACGTCGGCCTTGAATATCCGCGCCAGTGCCGCATATGCGCGCTGCTCGGCGCTTGCGCGCGATTCCCCCTGGCCGACGCCGATGAGGAACTGATGATCCGGATACGCGGATGCGGTTGCGCCAATGACCCAGTCTGGTGCATGGGATGAGCCCGCACATGCGGCGAGCAGCAAATAGAGCCCATGGGCCAGCAAGCCCGAGAGACGCCTGTTCGGCCCCGTCATGTTCAGTGCATCTCGCGAGTTGAGATGAACCGCTTCTCACCGGCTTTCACGGTAATGCTTCGGATTGGTTGCTTCGCCACCTCTTCACCAGCGCGCCCTCGCCAGTGAAGGTCGATGTCATAGGTGCCAGGAGGCACCAGCACGCGTCCTACATGAATCCGATCCGGCAACGTCACCCAGCTCCGCTTGTCGGCTTCCTCGGTACTAACCGCGGCAACGTGCGCCAGGACGCCGGCAATTGCCCCGACGAGTTCTCCCCCATGCTGTCTGCCGACGGCGCTTTGCACCCCTACCCGTACGCCTTCGGCCAGAGCGAATTTCCAGGCCGCCCGCGCTACGGCCTTCACCGTCGTCCGTACGATGCGCTCATCGAGATCCTTTACGGCAGTGGCAGTGACGTCCTCCATCAAGGCGAGGGGGGCATCGAAACGAGTGCCACCGCTGCTGACGATCGCTTCGGCCTGTGAGACACGCGAGCGACGAGGAACGAACTTTGGAACGGCAATTCGCATGACCCGACCGGTGAGTCCGTACAGGACGCTCTGCGCGGCTCGATGCTCGCTGTAATTTGGATAGATGACGCCTTTCGTGGCAAGTACGACAGCCAGTGCCTGCCGGCTGAATGGCACATCGATAAACACATCACGTTTGGTCGGCGCTCGGCCCTCGCCTGACACGAAGATTAGTTCGGCCAAATCCTTGGTGTCGGCCACCTGGCGCCAGGCAATGCCCGGAAATTCCCTTCTGTACTCTTGGTGTTCGTCTGTCAGGCCCATCGCTTCCGAGAGGCGTAAGAGATCGGCGCGCAGAAGGTCGGGCACAGGGGTGCCATATAACTTCATGGCTTGTTGAAAAGCGTCATATGCCAACCGGTAGGCGACCAGCGCATTATTGAGATCTCCGACCCCCTCGTACAGCGCCCCGCTAAGATACCGTGCCAGTGGATCTTTGCTATAACTCATCTTGCCGCCATTCCTGTCGTTGAGGACAGAAAGTTTGTGGTCGGCCTTGCGGGCTTCGACAAGAGCATCGTCCAGCAAGCCCAAATCGGCATAATTAACCATCATGACGACGTTGAGCATGACCTTCTCGAAATCCTCGCCCTCATAGGGAAGGGCCGTATCATTGGTGAGAAATGCCTCGGCTTCTGAGGAAATCCGGCGGGTATAGAGGGCTTCGCTCAGGTCTTCGGCTGTCGTCAAGGACTGATTGCTCTCATGATACTGTCCGGCTATTTGTTGGACCATACCGAGATCCATCGAATAGAGGACTTGGCTGCGGCTGCCGTAGGATGACTGTTTTCCCTCAAGGGCGGCGACCGCTTCGGTGGGATGCCCGGATTCCAGATCACGATCGACCCGCGCATAGAGGGCAGGCATGGAACTACATCCGGAGGCGAGGACTAGGAGAAGGAAAGCCAAAAGACAGGATCGGCGCGGAAAGAGTGGTGCCGGATACGTAGACAAACCAGCGCTGCGCCTAGAAAATGACGCGTTTTCGTTCGACGACCTTTTTGATCTTCTTTTGCCCGAACCAAGACTTCACGTTGTTTGTCAGATCTATCATTTCGAGGTCGACCTGATAGAAGACCGCCTTTGTCCCATCAAGCTCATCTTCGATGGTGCTGATCGTGCCCCGCAGGAGATAATCCGCGCCGGATTCCTTGCCGGGCGCTTTCTGCGTCGACTCCAGCGCGTGAACGGACTGATCCCGCCGCTCCTCCCGGATTTCGTCTCGCTCGCCTCTGCCGGCCACAAAGGTGACTCGCTGCGAGTTCGACAATTCACGTTCCAGATCGCTGACGAAGGTCTGTACACTGATGTGCTCGTGGCTGCGATTCGCAATGGTCCCGACAATGACCACAGGCTGCCGCCCTCTGGCCCTGGTGGCATTTTCCAACCAGGGTTGTGAGAGTGCGTCTTTCATCATCGCCTCGGCGACGAGGCGAGAATCGGTATCGTTCCACCGCCCGCTGAGATCAGTGACCGATGCTGTGTCCACACGAGAGACCTTCGTGGAGGCGCAGCCTGCCGCCACCATCGCCACAACGGTAAGCCCGACAAGTAGTCTCTTCTCAATGGCCATAGCGGCGGTCCTCTTCCTGCTGCAATCGCTCAAAGGCTCGATCTGCGTTCTTTCGGACAAAATCACGGGCCGCTTCGTTGAGTTCCCTCATTTGGCCTACGTTGTCCTTGAAAGAGGCAAGGTCCATTTTGGCCAGGGAGTACACCGTCTTACCGTGCTGCTCATCCTGTTCCCAGCGGTCGATGACTTGCACGCCGGAGAGATGCGCTGATACGAAGGTCTTCAACGCTCGCTCGACATGTTGCTCTTCGCCGGACTTGTTGAAGTCAGCTGCGGTCGTGGACGCCGCATAATCGCGCATGAGATAGGACGTGTAGGTGTCCACATATTTCGCTAAGTCGGCACGCGCACGATTGTCGGCTGTTTCTTTGGCGAGGGGCTCATTTCGCATGCCGGTCACCGCGCCGACTCCATAGAATGCCTTGCGGTCCTTCTCACTCATGTAGCCGCCGCCCTTGCTGACCCACTTGGGTGAGCCGGAGCAGGCGGCCAACATCATTGTCGCCACTGCTAAAAGTACGAAAGAACGCGACCGAGCCCTGATTTTGGCCATGGGAACCTGCCGGGGGCAGACCACCATCTGACGGATAAGGCCGTCATCCCATCGCGTCAATCCCATGTGGTCGTCCCCTTTTTGTCCTGTCGCGAGGCTAGCATTTGACCTAGGCACTGTCAAGGAACGGACGTTGACGGCCAGGTCGTAACGCTTGTAAGATACCGCGCGTTCACGCCCGCTACAGTATCTGACCCTTCATCACGAGAAAAGTTAAAGGAATTGTTATGAAACAGGCCCCAAAACTCGAATCCGAGATAAAAGTGGAGGATGGGATCATTTATATTTCTACGCTGTACCTCCAAGACCCCAAGGCGGCGGCGATTCTGGCCAATTATCCGCAGGCACGGTGGCCTGAAATGACCAGGCGCGCGCTCAAAATCGGTCTCAGTTATCTGAAAGGCGGCGCAGATGCCTGAGATGCCGTCCGGAGAACAACCCTGCGCCACGGATTTACCGAAAGATCCCAGGGACGAGAATATCGATAATCTCCTTAAAGTCACAGAGGTGTTTACGCCTTCGGCCAAGACAATTGCGGACGCGTGGATCAAGGATTACGAGACCGCCTACAAGGAGTCCATTCGAGATGTCCCCGCGTTTTGGGACAAGGTGGCACGGGAGCTGGAATGGTTTTCGCCATGGAAACAGGTCCTCGATTGGCAGTACCCCTGGGCCAAGTGGTTTGTCGGCGCCACGTGCAATATTACTCATAACTGTCTGGATCGGCATCTTCAGTCATGGCGAAAAAACAAAGTTGCCCTGATCTGGGTGGGCGAAGACGATACGGAACGCATTTTTACGTATGGAGAGTTGTACCGCCAGGTGTGCCGATGCGCGAATGCGCTGAAAGCCCTCGGAGTTCACAAAGGCGATCGGGTGGCCATCTACCTTCCCAAGATACCTGAGCAGACCATCGCGATGCTGGCATGCGCCCGCATCGGCGCCATTCACACCGTGGTGTATTCCGGGTTCAGTGCCCCCGCGCTCGCGAGCCGGCTCGCGGACAGCGAGCCGAAAGTCATTATCACGGCCGATGTCGGCTATGACCGCGGCAAAGTGATCCCGCTCAAACCCGTCGTCGATGAAGCGGTTTCCAACTCCCCGTCTATTGAGACAGTGGTCGTGGTGCGCCGCCAACATCCCGGCATCAGCTTATCGGCCCCGAGAGAGGTTGACTGGGTTGACTGGCTCAAAGGGGAAAAACCTGTCTGCGCGCCGGAAGTGATGGATGCGGAGGACCCTCTCTATTTCCTCTATACCTCCGGGACCACCGGCACGCCGAAAGGCGTCCAGCACGTCCATGGCGGGTACATGGTGGGCACCTACCTCACCACCAAGCTGGTGTTTGATCTGAAGGATGACGATGTGTACTTCTGCGTCGCGGATCCGGGATGGGTCACGGGGCACAGCTACATCGTCTATGGGCCGCTATTGAACGGCGCGACTGTCTTAATGGTGGAGGGTAAGCCGGACTATCCCTCGCCAGGCAGGTGGTGGGACGTGATCGAACGGTACGGAGTCAGCATCTTCTACACCACTCCGACGGGGATTCGGCTGCTGATGAAATACGGGGAAGAGTGGCCAAAAAAATATGATCTCACGAGCCTCCGCATACTGGGATCCGTCGGGGAGCCGATCAACCCGGAAGCGTGGCTGTGGTACCACCGGGTCACAGGTGGCACGCTGCCGATCATGGACACCTGGTGGCAGACGGAAACTGGCATGATTCTCATCACTCCCCTTCCTTGTACGAAACAGAAGCCGGGTTCAGCGGCCCGTCCTTTCCTTGGGATAGAGGCCGATGTGGTGGACCGGGAAGGCAACCCATTGCCGGCGAACGCTGGCGGGTTTGCGGTGATTACGAAGCCATGGCCGTCCATGATGCGGACAATCTACAAGGACCCGGAGCGGTACAAGGTCTATTGGAATACAATTCCCGGCTGTTATACGGCCGGGGACGTGTGCCGCAAGGACGAGGATGGATACTTTTTCTTCATGGGGCGAGCCGATGATGTCATCAAAGTGGCGGGTAACCGCATCGGCACCGCCGAGGTGGAAAGCGCCTTGGTCAGCCATGAATCGGTTGCCGAGGCCGCGGTCATTGGAAAGCCGCACAAGACCGCCGGCGAATCGATCAAGGCATTTGTAATCTTAAAGCAGAGCTTCAAGGAATCGCCTGCATTGATTCAGGAACTCAAGGATCATGTGAAACAGGAATTGGGAAAGATCGGTACGCCTCAGGATATTGACATAGTCTCCTCGTTGCCGAAGACTCGGTCCGGCAAGATTATGCGACGAGTCCTCAAAGCCAAAGAATTGGGTCAAAATCCAGGCGATATCTCGACTTTGGAGGACTAACCGATGGCAACCCAGCCAATCGGTTGCAGACGCGGCTTCCCATTACAGGCAGTTCCACATCTTGTCGCAGGAAGTGTCAATCGAGATCTTGCGGCGCTTTACTGTCCAGTGGCATTCACCGACCGATCCGGGTCAGAAAGAAAAGGCACGAACACAAAGGCGCCCAGAGTAAAGATAGAGGCGACCCAGATCAAGGGGCCGATCTGCTGAAAAAATACCTTTTCGTATAGATAGCCTCCCGTAATCTGGGAGAATTGCCCTGCTGCATTGTAGATGGACATCAGGCCTGCAAAGGTAAATCCCGCGGCTTGCGGTGGACAGGCTGCGGCCGCCACGCTCAGGACCGTCAAAAATGGGATCATGCTGAGAATGCCCGTGGCAAAGTTGAGAATCACCGCGCTGACCTTTCCGACCAGCAGCAGGTACGCGAGCGTCGTCCCCGCACTGAGTACAATGCTGAGGTACACGAGGCTCTTTGTAGAAAAGCGCCCGGCCAGATACCGGCCATAGACAAAGGCCCCGATCACCGCTCCGACTGATGCAATGGCCGACAGTTGTCCAATGAACTCCTGCTCAAATTTCAGATGATCGGTCATATGATAGAACAGGGGCGTCCCGAAACTCGGCGTAAAGTTCCAAAACGCGATAAATCCGGCGACGATCCAGAGGGTTCGGGACCTCAGTGAGGCCAGAAGGCCGCGTGTGGTAGACCGCAGCCCGCGAAGATCAAGTCTCGACTTCTCCTCGTGAATGAGAAAGACGGTTGCCACGGCGACCGCCGCCGGTGCACACGCAATCACGAATGCCGCGGCCTGCAGCGCGGATACCGGCGGCTTGAGGTTTTGCGTCAACCACCCGCCGACCAACCCGGAGATGACCGCCGCAATGTTGAACCACATCCATTGCTGGCTCTGAAACTGCTTAATGAGGCCTGTTTTCTGCCCATTCTCCACCATGAGCGCGTCGATGAGGACATCCGAGGAGGCTATTCCTAACGCACATAAGAGCAGCGCCCAGACGATCATGGTGGGGACCGTCAATCCCGTAAGCCACAGAAAGCCTGATGCCGCGACGGCATTCATCAGCAGGAGGTAGCTCTTTCTTCGATACCCGAATAACGGAATGAAATCGCTGATAAGACCATACACGGGCTTGATGATCCATGGCACCGTCAGGACGGCCAGAAAGCTGGCCACTTGATCAGTCGTAAAGCCTAAAGACTTCAGGTAATACATGAGGGGTTGGTTGATCAGCGCCCCCGCCTGCCCGATCCCCTGTGCAAAATAGGCCAGGCCGAAGTAGATCATCAGATGATGAACCTTAGAGGCCGGCATGAGTTGTCCTGCGGATTGTGTGGGTAGTGTCGTGTCGGCGCCCGCCATTGGGTTTTCCGATCTATTATGGATAGTCGATTTGGGCGCGCACAGGCGCTCTCAGAGGGGCTCTGGGCCTCTTGAACGAAGGGCCGTCACGGTACTAGCGCTCCCTCGTCTTAACGTAATCAATGCCACTTCCGGACGACAGAGAAAGCGAACAGGGAGAAGACTCGTGCCCACTCCGCGCGTGACAAACATTCGCGTGGTGTTCCCGGCAAACCATCCGGCAGGGTAAGACTCGCTGCCTGCGGGCACCCACAGAGGCCCGAGCCACGGAAGGCGCACCTGGCCTCCGTGCGTGTGACCGGCGAGGACCAGATCGATGCGCGCCAGGTCAGCTTTGAAAAAAATCTCTGGAGAATGACTGAGGAGGATCGCAAACGGGGTGCGCTGCATGCCCTTGAGCGCTTCCCACAAACGATCATGCCCGCTATAGGGATCATCAATGCCGATGAACGTCAGTGTATCGACACCCCGGCCGATCCGGCCTCCCTCATTCACCAAAAGAGAGATCCCAGCCTCATTGAAAAAACGGCGCATGGCGCCGCCGTCCTCGGCCAGTCTGTCGCTATGCTCATGGTTGCCCAAGACCGCCCAGAGGCCAAAGGGCGGTGAGATCCGTTTCATGTCTTTGAGAAACTGTTGCACGGCTGCGCGATCGCTGCCAGTGGAAATGAAGTCTCCCGTCATGACAACGACACCCGGCTTGGCTTTCTCCAATGCCGCAAGCAGGCGCCGTTCACGCAGGCCGTAGCTGGTTATGTGCAGGTCCGACACATGCGCGAGAACGAGACCGTCAAACTCGGGCGGCAATCTTGTGAACCAGGCCTCGTGGCGGGTGACTTCAATCCAGATCGGCTCGAGAAGAAAGCTATAGGCGATGAACAACAACGCGAGGCTGAGAACGCTGGCCATGAGGCGGGGTGGCCCCCTGCGTTTCACCGTCACGAACGGTCAAACAGACCGATTTGGAGCTCCTCGGCGCGTGTGAAGGGTATCGGATAATTCTCGGTAAAGCACGCATTGCAATAGCGGTTCTCGGTGCCCGGTGAGGCGGCCAGCATGCCTTCGAGGCTTAGGTACGCTAGCGAATCGGCGGTGATATATTTTCGGATCTCCTCGTGGCTATGCGTGGCTCCAATCAACTCCAACTTCGTCGGCGTATCGATGCCGTAAAAACAGGGGGAGATCACAGGCGGGGAGGAAATCCGCATATGGATTTCCTTGGCGCCGGCATGCCGGATCATTTTAACGATCTTCCTGCTGGTCGTGCCGCGGATAATGGAATCGTCCACCACGATGATTCGCTTGCCTTCGAGGACCTCTTTAATGGCATTCAGTTTGACCTTGACCCCAAAGTGACGAATACGCTGCTCGGGTTCGATAAAGGTCCGGCCGATATAATGGTTACGGATGAGACCATTCTCGAATGGAATGTTGGATCCCTCAGAGAACCCCAATGCGGCCGGGACACCAGAGTCAGGCACCGGGATCACAATGTCCGCCGGCACATAGGATTCCTTGGCCAACTGTCGTCCCAGGGCCTTTCGCGTGGCATAGACGGTATTGCCGTAGATCTTGCTGTCCGGGCGGGCGAAATAGATGTGCTCGAAAATGCACATCGCCGGTTTCACTTTTGGAAAAGGATAGAAGGAATGAAGGCCTTTTTCATCAGCCAGAATCAGCTCTCCGGGTTCGATGTCGCGAACGGTCTCGGCCCCGATGAGGTCAAAGGCACACGTTTCCGACGCCACCACCCAGGCATCGCGGATTTTGCCGAGTGACAGGGGACGAAATCCGTATGGATCTCGCGCGGCAATCAAGCCATTATCGGTGAGCAACGCAACAGAAAAGGCGCCACGGACTTGTTTGAGAGCATCAATCACACGGTCCAGCAGGGTACTCGCTCTGGAATGCGCGACCAGATGGACAATTACCTCGCTATCGGTCGTGGATTGAAAGATTGCCCCGTATGCTTCAAGTTCGTTGCGGATCATCTCCGCATTGATGAGGTTGCCATTGTGCGCCAATGCGAGATTTCCGAACGCAAAATTAATGACAATCGGCTGCGCGTTCTTGAGGTCGCTCGAGCCTGCCGTCGAATACCTGTTGTGCCCGATGGCTGAGCGGCCGACAAGCCGCTTCAGGCGCTCCTTCGTGAAGACCTCGGCCACCAGACCCATGGCCTTTTCCTGGTGGAACTGTTCCCCGTCGCTCGAGACAATCCCGGAGCTTTCCTGCCCACGGTGCTGCAGCGCGTAGAGGCCGAGGTAGGCCAGATTTGCGGCTTCCTTATGGCCATAGATTCCCACGACTGCGCATTCGTCGTGAAATTTGTCGGTGGCCGACCAGTCCGCCATGTCGCGAAACATCGGGACGTCTTTCATAGGGGCCTCTCGGAGGTCGATAGGAGTTCTCGTAGCGCTCCACGCCAGATGGCGTTCAGCTCAGCGCAGCCCCGATCAATGCAAGTCTTACTGTTGCCGGGCTCTTCATGCACGGCAATCGTCAGACGATCTCCGCTCACGGTTCCTATCTCGGCGCAGGGGACGCCCGATTCCTGCGCCATGTGCTGAAGTGCACGAGTGTCTTCAGGCCGGACTGATACGACGATGCGGGACTGGGACTCGCCGAACAACAGGCCGTCGGCCCGCATCCCCTTTTGGTCCAGGTCTATCACCGCACCCAGCGTGGGATCCTCAGCCAAAAGCGCCGATTCAGCAAGCGCCACCGCGAGCCCCCCTTCCGAGCAGTCATGCGCCGAGCGCAGCAGCTTTCGATCAATTGCCGACCGTACGAGAGCCTGAACGGCCACCTCCCGGTCCAGATCCAGGACGGGGGGCATCCCCTGCTCTCGGTGATGGACGACGCGCAGATACTCCGTGCCGCCGAGCTCCTCCTGGGTGTCCCCTAGCAACACCACGACATCACCCGCACCTTTAAATCCGGGGGTCACGGCACGCTCAGCATCCTCAAGGAGCCCCACCATCCCAATCACCGGCGTAGGGTAAATTGACAGGCCGTTCGTTTCATTATAAAAGCTCACGTTCCCGCTTACCACCGGGATTTTCAGCGCCTTACAAGCATCCGCGATGCCTTCGATCGCCAGCACGAATTGCCACATGATATCAGAGCGCTCGGGATTTCCAAAGTTCAGGCAGTCTGTGAGCGCCAGCGGGCGCGCCCCTACACAGGACAGATTGCGGGCCGCCTCGGCGACCGCGCTGGCTGCGCCCGTATAGGGATTGAGCAGGCAATAAAGGCTATTACAGTCAGTAGTCAATGCGAGGGCCTTGCCGGTGCCCTTGATACGCAGCACCGCGGCATCAGCGCCTGGCCGCACCATAGTATTGGTCTGGACCATGTGATCATACTGCTCAAAGATTGCGCCTTTATGAGCAATTGTGGGGGAGGCCAGCAGGGATTCGAGGCCCTTATTGTGGTCCTTGGGTTCGACAATGAGTTCCAGCGATAAGGACTGCAGATGATCTTGATAGGGCGGCGCTTGGGCAGGTCGCTCATACTTGGGAGCGTCGTCTGCGAGTGCGCGCGCAGGGACTTCCGCCACGACACTTCCCTTCTCCTTCACCCGCAATATACCATCAGCCGTGACTCGACCAACCACTGACGCTGCTACGTCCCATTTTTTACAGATCGCCAGCACGTCACCTTCCCTACCGCGCTTGGCCACCAACAGCATCCGTTCCTGTGATTCCGACAGTAGGATTTCGTACGGGGTCATGCCCGCTTCGCGGCGTGGGACATCTGCAACTTCAAGCTCTATGCCTGTCCCCCCCCGGAATG
>JBBRRL010000003.1:0-16872 GCA_038200775.1 Nitrospirales bacterium | reverse complement strand
TGCGGGTTGGTCGGCGCGGAGGATCTAATGCGCTGGATCCACGCGAAAATCGGCATCAGGCACGGTGAAACGACCTCCGATAAACTTTTCACCTTAAAACAAGTGGAGTGCCTGGGATCGTGCGCGACAGGGCCAGTCATGCAGGTCAATGACGATTACTACGAATCGCTGACGCAGGATGCACTCAACAGGATCCTGGACGATTTGAAGAGGGAAGGTCGATGTTCGCTCGCGTCCGGTCCATTTCTGGTGCCGTTGCCTCAGAAAGTGGAGTCAGAGTCCATTTTATGATCTCCTTAGCTTGGCAATGTTCTGACAAAACGGACTGTGACCCCATTTTCGAAGGGCAATAGACTCGATATGCCCAAACACGAACCAGTGCTGCTCAAGAACATGCTGCAAAGCGGGTACACCGGCTCGCTCGATGACTATGAGCGAGCAGGAGGGTACCAGGCAATCAGAAAGGTGTTGGGCAAGCTTGCGCCGATCGATGTGATTAACCTCGTGAAGCGCTCCGGCCTTCGAGGTCGCGGCGGCGCAGGATTTCCCACCGGAGTGAAATGGTCCTTCATCCCCAAAGACCATCCGGGTCCCCGCTACCTGTGTTGCAATGCCGATGAGAGCGAACCCGGCACATTCAAAGACCGGCAGCTCATGGAGCGAGACCCACACCAGATGATTGAGGGAATGATACTGGCCTCCTACGCCATCGGCGTGCGGACAGCGTACATTTACATTCGCGGGGAATTCGCGCTCGGCGCCACGATCATCGAACGCGCCCTCGCCGAAGCCTGCAACGCCAACTATCTCGGCGAGAATATCCTAGGCTCCAGCTTTTCGCTGGATATCTTTTTACACCGCGGCGCCGGTGCCTACATCTGCGGAGAGGAGACGGCGCTGTTGGAATCACTCGAGGGGAAGCGCGGCCTGCCGCGCACGAAGCCGCCGTTTCCCGCGACGCATGGCCTGTTCGGCAAGCCTACTGTGGTGAACAATGTCGAAACGCTGGCCAACTTACCGCACATTGTCAACCGGGGGCCGGAATGGTTTGCCGCCATCGGCAGTCCGCCAAAGAGCGCCGGCACCCGCGTATTTTGCTTGAGCGGTCACATCAAACAGCCAGGCAATTACGAAGTCCCAATGGGGGTCACCTTTCGCGAGATGATTTATGACGTCGCCGGCGGCATGCGAAGCTCTAAGCCTCTGAAGGCCTTCATTCCGGGAGGAGCCTCGGCACCGTTTTTCACGCCCGAGCACCTTGATGTGAAGATGGACTTTGAATCTGTCGCTCAGGCAGGCTCGATGCTGGGCTCAGGCGGCGTCACGGTGATGGAAGAAGGGACCTGCATGGTATGGGCCGCTGAGAACCTGTTGCACTTCTTCTATCATGAGTCGTGCGGAAAGTGCACGCCCTGTCGTGAAGGAACATCCTGGCTGTTGCAAATCCTACAACGTATCGAGCACGGTTCGGGCCAGCCGGGAGATATCGCCACAATGCTACGCCTGTGCCCAAATATTGCCGGGCGCACGGTGTGCGCCTTTGGAGACGCTGCAATCGCACCTATCGTGAGCACATTGCAGTACTTTCAACATGAGTATGAAGCGCATATTCGAGAGCGACGGTGTCCGTTTCGCGGCGAGCCAAGATCTCCGGAACTGGCCTTAAGCGCTGCAGGGGCGCAGTAATGGCAGAGATGGTGAATGTTCTCATCGATGGGAAACCACTCGCAGTCGAGAAAGGCACCCTCGTCATTGAGGCGGCTCGCCGGCTTGGCATCATGATCCCGAACTTTTGCCATCATCCCAAGCTTTCCCCGGACGCCAACTGCCGGATGTGCCTGGTGGAAGTGGAGAAGATGCCCAAGCTGCAGACGTCCTGCAGCACGCTGGCAGCCGAAGGCATGGTGGTACGCACGAACACGCCAGATGTGAATAACGCCCACAAGTCTGTGTTGGAGTTCATTCTTGCGAACCATCCCTTGGATTGTCCGATCTGCGATCAGGGCGGCCGGTGTGACCTGCAGGACTTTTCGCACCAATACACTCCAACCACGAGCGATTTCATCGATGTGAAGCGGGTCTTCAAAAAGGAATACTTCAGCCCGTTGATTGAAAAGGAGATGAATCGGTGCGTGCAGTGCCTGCGGTGCGTGCGCTACTGCGATGAAGTGATCGACGCCAAGGCGCTGGCTCCAATCAACCGCGGCACGATGACGGAAATCACGCATTTTGGGTCTCATCAGCTGGATTGCGAATTTTGCGGCGGCTGCGTTCAGATCTGCCCGGTCGGCGCCTTTACCAGCCGCCTCTCCGGGTATGTGTTCCGGCCTTGGATGATGAAGCGGGCGGACACCACGTGCGGGTATTGCGGCGACGGGTGTTCGCTGACGCTGGAAACGCGGGGGCAGACCGTGATCGAAGTCATGTCGGCCTATGGCGAAGGCCGCAACAGTGGTGACCTCTGCGCCCGAGGATTCTTTGGCTATCAATACATCAACCATCCCGCAAGGCTGACCACCCCCCTGGTGCGCCAGGCAGACGGGACATTGCAGCCGGTGACCTGGGATGAAGTGCTTCCTCTGCTGGCCGAAAAATTCACCCAGTTAAAGCTTGCTCACGGCGCAGACACGATCGGCGGCTTGATCACTGCCCGTTGCACGAATGAGGATCTCTACGTTTTTGAGAAATTCATGCGGCTTGCAATAGGCTCGAATCATCTGGATAGCTCCGCTCGGTATGGGCACGTCAATGCGGTGGAAGCGCTTCGCCGCGTTCAGGGGACCAATCGTTGGACCGTCTCTTACGAAGACATTCTCAAAGCTGACACAATATTGCTGATAGGCACACAGATCACCTTCGCCAATCCCATCGTGGGCTTGAAGGTCAAAGAGGCGGTGAAGAAGCGCGGCGCACAGTTGCTGACCATTGAGACCGGTCTTCCGTCTATCGAGACAACGAGCAACATTGTCAATCTCTCGTCCGTGCATCTCTCCGTCCCGTTCGATCGTCAGGCTGACGCCGTACGGGGCCTGGTCAGAGCTCTTTTCGACGATAATCTCGTGGATACAACATTCGAGTCTGGCGCCGCAGGGTTTGTGGCGGGCACCAAAGAAGCAGTCATGGGGTCGGCATATCCCGACGGTATTGATCCGGCAATGCTCCGCGCAATCGTCACGGCCTTAGCGGGAGCCCACCGTGGTGTGATCATTGTCGGCCAGGACCTCCTGCAGGCCACGCACGGATATCATGCCGTGGTAAACCTAGCCGATCTCCTGCTCTTGCTTGGAAAATTCACCCAAACAGGGTGGGGGATCGCTCCTTTGACCGAAGAGAACAACGAACAAGGCGCAATTGAAATGGGCGCGACCGCAGGCTATCTGCCGGGTCCTGCGGGGCCAGAGAATTCCCCTGTCCGCGAGAGGATTGCGGCTGTATGGATGGAGCCTGTTCCGCCGACTCCGGGGATGCCGCTGCTTGAAATGCTGGACGCGGCGCAAAACGGCCGGCTGAAGGCCATGTACATCGTCGGCGAGAATCCTGTGCGCAGCCTGCCTGCTTCGGCTCTGGTCAAGGAGTCCTTGGCGAACTTGGCATTTCTGGTGGTGCAGGAGTTGTTTCTTACCGAGACGGCTGCCCTGGCCGATGTTGTCCTCCCCGCGTGCTCCTATGCGGAAAAAAACGGGACATTTACGAACTCGGAAGGTTTTGTCCAGAAGGTGCGCCGCGGTCTCGACCCAATCGTTGACAGTCGGCCGGACTGGGAAATTCTCTCGGCAATCTCGGTCTGCATGGGGTACCCGCTCGAGTACGCGAATACTCAGGAGATCTTGAAGGAGATTCGGTCGGTCATTCCCGGATATGGAATTCTCGGCGCGAAGCCGGAGCCCGCCCAAGTTGACGTAAAGACAATGGAGAGGTACCTTGCCGGAGGTTTTGCTGAAGATCTGCAGGATCGCTACCGGCCGGCCGAGCGCCCGAGCGCTAAATGGATACTACGCGTGGGCCAGAGTCTGTTTCATTCGGGCAAAATGTCCACGCTGGCCAAGGGGCTGTTGGAGATCCAAAGCGAAGGACGGCTCAGCATGAATCCGGCCGACACCGAGCGCTTGGGACTGCACGCCGGCGACATTGTTCGCCTGGTTTCACAATCGGGCGAGGCCACTGTGCCTATAACCCCGGTCGGTCGCATTCCGGAAGGCATGTTGTTCTTTCCCGAATCTTTTCGGGAGCCGCTGATGCACTTATTACACATCACCCCGGACCCAGTCACCGGGGTTCCGTATCATAAACTGGCGTACGTAGACGTACAGAAGGTTTGATGATGGACCTGATGGTCTTCGCGGGCATTGCGCTCATTAAAATTGTGGTCGTTCTGGTCGTCGTTCTCACCACAGTGGCGTTCCTGACGCTTGCAGAGCGAAAGGTGCTCTCATGGATGCAGGATCGAATGGGTCCGATGGAGGTTGGCCCCTACGGAATCCTACAACCGGTCGCCGACGGCCTCAAGCTGTTCTTCAAGGAAGACATCATCCCGGCCGGTGCCAACTGGGTGCTCTTCTCGCTGGCTCCAATCTTGTCGCTGGTCCCCGCTCTCATTGGTTTCGCGGTCATTCCGTACGGCCCGAATAAGGAGGTCGAACTCTTCGGGTATGCCTTCAAGCCGTTCGTCATTACCGACATCAACATCGGCATCCTCTATATACTGGCATTTGCTTCTATCGGCGCCTACGGTATTATTCTCGGCGGCTGGTCTTCAAACAATAAGTACTCGCTTCTAGGGGGTCTCCGCGCCGCCGCCCAGGTGATCAGCTATGAACTCAACATTGGTCTCGCCATTATCGGGGTGCTGATCCTGTCCGGGTCCCTCAGCATGGTGAAGATTTCCGAAGCACAGGCCGGCGGGTTCTGGCATTGGTACGTCTTCGGCGGACTACAGATTATCGGGTTTGTCGTCTATCTTATTTCTGCGGTGGCCGAGACGAATCGCCTACCGTTCGACCTCCCGGAGGCCGAGAGCGAGCTGGTCGCGGGATGGATGACGGAGTATAGCGGCATGCGCTTCGCGTTCTTCTTCATGGCAGAGTACGCCAATATGGTCCTGGTCTCCTGCACCGCGGCTGTTCTGTTCCTTGGTGGCTGGCAGGCGCCCTACCCGGGAACGCTGCTACCGGAAAATCTGGCATGGATCGAAGGTATCTTTTGGTTCATCGTCAAAGTCTATTTCTTCTTGTTTATGTTTTTCTGGATACGGGCCACGCTTCCGCGATTGCGCTACGATCAGTTGATGCGCTTCGGCTGGAAAGTGATGCTCCCGTTGGCCCTTGCCAATGTTGTATTGACGGCGGTCGGCGTATTTGTATGGCGTCGGTTACAGGGATGATGGAACATTCCTCGCTCACCCTGCGGCAGTGGGCCCAGCGCTTCACTTTTTATGAAATCCTGGTCGGCATGAAGGCCACCATCACGGTCTTTATTCAACGGATTGTTTTGCGCAGCCGTTCCGCCGTGACCTTGCAATATCCCCACGAAAAGCGGGACTTGCCCGGAAGCTACCGCGGGATGATCGCGCTGCTCCGCTATGACGATGACTCGGAGAAGTGTGTCGGTTGCGATTTGTGCGAGGCGGCATGTCCGTCCCGCGTGATCACGGTGATCAGCGCGGAAAAGGAAGGCGACCCCATGAAGCGGTACGCCAAGGAATATTACATGGACATGACACGGTGCATCTTCTGCGGTCTGTGCATCCAGGCCTGCCCCGTCGATGCTCTGGCCATGACGAAGGAATACGAATGGTCGGTCTACAATAAGCGCGACCTGCGACTCAGTAAGCCTCAGTTACTCGCCCTTGGAGATCGGAACTTTCCCCAGCGCGAACGAAAGATCGAGTTCCAGCACCCTAATGTGGCGTTTTTTAACATCGGCCACCATGATCTTCCCCCTATGACCTCCAAGGAGATAACGTCTAAGGATCAACCTCCGGTGACCCTGTAGGGCCATCCGAAACGTGGAAATCTTTGCCTTCTTTTTCCTCGCGACGGTGATCGCGCTCTCCGCAATTCTGGTGGTAGCGTTTCGTAACCCCGTCTACAGCGTTATCTCTTTATTGGTCATGTTCTTTCATGTCGCGGCATTATTTGTTTCACTGCATGCCGAATTTCTCGCCGCCGTGCAAATCATCGTCTATGCCGGCGCCATTCTTGTGCTGTACCTCTTCGTGGTCATGCTCTTGAACTTGAAGCATGATGACTCATACCAGCGGCAGGTCTGGATCGGCGTGGGCCTGGGGGGCGTCGCACTGGCCGAGATCATCTACCTCGTGGTGACAGCAGGGAGCGCCTCACCGCGATCGCTCAGCGGCGACAAAATGATGGCATGCGCTGCCGCAGCCGCCTCCGCGATGCCGCAGGGGAATACCGAAATGGTCGGACGCCTGTTGTACACCAAGTATTTGTTTCCTTTCGAAGTCGCATCCTTGATCCTGCTGGTCGCAATGATCGGGGCCATCTTGCTGGCAAAAAAAGAGATCAGAGGGGAATGATATGGTCCCGCTTTCCTATTACATGATCCTGAGTGCGGTCGTGTTCGTCACGGGGCTTGTTGGTGTCTTGATCCGTCGGAATATTATCATTCTGCTGTTGTCCATCGAGCTCATGCTGAATGCGACGAACATCAACTTTGTGGCCTTTTCTTATTATCTGCACGATACGGCCGGGCAGGTGTTTGTCTTCTTCGCCCTCACGGTCGCCGCTGCCGAGGTCGCGGTGGGCCTGGCGATTTTGATTGCCCTGTATCGCGGAAACCCAACTGTCAATGTCGAAGAATTCAACCTCTTGAAAGGGTGAAGCGCTGACTCATCTATTTTTACCCTCGCGTTCTAAACAAGAGCGAATTCAAAAGCTTCTTGCTTCGTCTTGGCGGGTGACGCCGGTAGGGGCCCCACATCTCACCCGCCCGCCTTGGACGCGCCAGGACGCGCCCTCGTCCCTTGGCCTAGAGGCAAGTCTTCGCAGCCGAAGCCGCAGGGGGAAACCAGTGGCAGGACCCGCTCTGCAAAGGCGCAGCGTATGAAGTACGCGCTGATCCCGCTCCTTCCATTCGCAGCATTTATCATTATCGGTCTGTTCGGGCATTGGATTCGGGACCGCGCCCATTGGATCGGCGTGCCCGCGATTCTCATATCCTTCTTGCTGGCATTGAGCGTGTTTCTGGACGTCACGCAGGGCGTGCCTGTCCGCATTAATTTATATTCCTGGATCAGCTCGGGCAGTTTTCAGATACCGATCGGCTTTTACATCGACCGGCTTGCCGCCGCCATGCTTCTGTTAGTCACGACCGTAAGCGGTCTTGTTCATGTCTACAGCATTGGGTACATGCACGGAGACCGCGGCTATGCCCGCTTCTTCAGTTACATCGCGCTCTTTACCTTCTCCATGCTGATGCTTGTGATGGCCGACAATTTTCTTGAGCTCTACGTGTTCTGGGAGGCGGTCGGCCTGTGCTCCTATTTATTGATCGGCCATTGGTACGAACGCAAGTCCGCAATGGACGCGGCGACGAAGGCGTTCATCGTCAACCGTGTCGGCGACTTCGGGTTTGGATTAGGCGTGATGTGGGTATTTGCGCTGTTCGGCACGCTCCAGTACCAGGAGGTCTTTGCCCAGGCGGCGTCCCATGCCGCGGACACCATAAATCTTATGGCGCCTTTGCACGGCACCTGGTCGGTCAGTGTGTTGACGGTGATCTGCCTACTGCTGTTCGCAGGCGCGGTGGGAAAATCGGCGCAAGTTCCGCTCCACGTGTGGTTGCCGGATGCCATGGAAGGGCCCACGCCGATCTCAGCGCTCATTCACGCCGCCACCATGGTGACAGCCGGCATCTTCATGGTGTCGAGGTTTTCTCCGCTGTTCAACCTGTCGCCTACCGCAATGTCTGTCGTTGCGATCATCGGGGGGATCACGGCAATCTTTGCAGCGACCATTGCCTTGACGCAAAACGACATCAAACGGGTCGTGGCCTACTCAACCATAAGCCAGCTCGGCTATATGGTGATGGCCTGCGGCCTGGGCGCATATACCGCCGGCATGTATCATCTCCTCACGCACGGGGCTTTCAAAGCGCTGCTATTTCTCGGCTGCGGGTCCATCATTATCGCGCTTCATCATGAGCAGGACATCCGCCGCATGGGCGGGTTGAAAGATAAATTGCCCGTCACGTACTGGACCTTTCTCATTGGTTCACTGGCCTTGGCGGGATTTCCATTCACGGCCGGCTTTTTCAGCAAGGACGAGATATTACTCGCCGCCTGGTCGGCAGGTGCTCTCGGCAAGACCCTCATGGTTGTGGGGCTCATCACGGCGTTCCTGACGGCGTTCTATAGTTTCAGGGTGGTGTTCATGGTCTTCTGGGGACCCTCACGCGTCGATCGCCACATAGCTCGGGAGGTTCGCGAACCTTCTCCGACCATGACCTTGCCCTTGATCGTCCTGGCCGCGTTGTCCATCGTTACCGGATACCTCGGCATCCCGGAATATCTCGCGCCGGTGCTGCCCGGGCCCGTTGCGCCGCCCTCGCATCAAGACGCGGCTGGCCTGGTAATCATGACGCTCGCCACGATCATGAGCTTGTGCGGTATGGCGGTCGCGTATGTGCTATACGTCCGCAGGCCTGAGCTGCCGGACCGTCTCGCGCAACAATGGAATTCTCTGTACCTCGGGTCATTGCACAAGTGGTACGTGGATGAACTCTATGATGCCTGGCTCGTCAGACCGACGCTTGAGGCCGCGCACGACTTGTGGCAGTGGGTCGACGTTCGGGTCATCGATTCCGCCGTGAATGGAGTTGCCTCAGCCGTAAATTTATGGAGCTATGCGCTCCGGCGAATCCAAAGCGGCGAGGTCCAACACTACGCGCTGGCAATGGCTATCGGGGCTGCCTTGATCCTCGGCGTCTATATGGTGCTGTGACCATGCCCGACGTTATCCTGAACGTGACTGCAATTCCGCACCTGCTGACACTGGTCATTTTTCTGCCGGTGGCGGGTGTGGCCATGATGGCATTCTTTCGCGACGACACACAGATCAAACAGGTGGCGCTGTGGACATCGATTCTTGAGTTCCTCCTCTCTCTCGCGTTGTATGGATGGTTCGACACCACGACAGCGAGCATGCAGTTTGGAGAGATTCACGAGTGGATTCGAACCCCTCCAATCCGGTACGCAGTCGGCATTGACGGGATTAGCTTGTGGCTCATCCTGCTCACCACGCTCCTCACTCCGATCTGTGTGGTGGCCTCGTGGACAGCGATCAGGATCCACGTGCGCGAATTCATGATCGCGCTGTTGCTCATGGAAACCACAATGGTCGGAGTCTTTTGCGCTTTGGACTTTGTCCTTTTTTATGTTTTCTGGGAAACGATGCTGATTCCGATGTACCTAATCATCGGCGTCTGGGGTGGGCCAAACCGCATTTATGCTGCGATCAAATTTTTCCTGTTCACCCTCGCCGGTAGCTTTCTGCTGCTGATTGCAATCATCGTCGTCTTCATGCAGGGCGGTCACACCTTTGATATTCAGGCGCTGAGCCGCGTTCATTTCGACCCCACGGTACAGGCATGGCTCTTTTGGGCCTTTTTCGCAGCCTTCGCCGTAAAAATCCCCATGTTCCCCCTACATACCTGGCTTCCAGACGCGCATGTCGAAGCGCCGACCGCCGGGAGCGTGATCCTGGCAAGTGTCTTACTGAAAATGGGCGCGTATGGGTTCCTGCGGTTTAGCCTTCCACTGGTACCCCAAGCGACCTATCGCTTCACGCCCGTCATTCTGACACTCTCTGTGATTGCCATTATTTACGGAGCGTACATGGCGCTCGCGCAATCCGATCTCAAGAAGTTGATTGCGTATTCGAGCGTCAGTCACATGGGTTTCGTGACATTGGGAATCTTTGTCTTCAACACGCAGGGCGTCGAAGGCGCCATCTTGATGATGCTCAACCACGGCGTCACGACCGGGGGACTCTTCCTGTGCGTGGGTCTCATCTATGAACGCACCCACAGCCGCATGATTGCCGACAACGGCGGGCTGGCCAAGCCCATGCCGCGTTATGCCACCTGCCTGGTCATCTTCGCCCTATCATCGCTTGGCCTGCCGGGCACAAATAGCTTCGTGAGCGAATTCCTCGTGCTCGTGGGAAGTTTTCTTTTGAGCAAGACCATCGCGGCGGTCGCGACTCTTGGGATCATACTCGCGGCCGTCTATCTCCTCTGGATGGTTCAACGGGTCGCGTTCGGAGTCGCCTCTCAGGCAAGCGCTCGCCTGGCCGATCTGAACTGGTGTGAAATGGCCTCCCTGCTGCCGCTGCTGTTGCTGGTATTTTGGATCGGGGTCTTTCCGAATCCATTCCTGACCCCGATGCATGCCAGTGTCGCCCATCTATTTGCTCAGATGAATCGCGCTCCCGCGATCCAGGTTCCCCTTCTGTCGCAGAGAGCGGAGATATTGCCATGATCGTCTTTTCTTCATCTGATCTCATCGCCATTCTCCCCGAACTGGTGATCATGGCGGCAGGGTGTCTTGTCCTGCTGCTTGATCCCGTCACATCCGCCGCGCGAAAGCCATGGCTGACTTACCTCAGCCTCGGGAGCCTCATCGCAGCTTTCGGCCTCGCCTACGGGCTCCTGGGCCAGCCGCGGCAATATGTGTTTAGCGGCCTCTATGTCATTGACGCCTATGGAACTTTCTGGAAGCTGCTGCTGATCTTCGTCACGGCGTTGATCGTCTTGCTGGCGAAAGCAAATCTCGCGCACGAGCAGATCGAGCTGCCGGAGTTTTACGCGTTCACCCTTCTCTCGCTGGCAGGCATGATGGTCATGGTCTCCGGTAGTGACCTTCTGGTGATCTACCTGGGGATTGAGTTGATGTCGATCTCGTTTTACATCATGGTAGGCTTCAAGCGTTCTGAACGTCGGTCAATGGAGGCCGCCGCAAAATATTTCATCCTGGGCTCACTTTCATCCGGCGTCCTGCTGTACGGCATCTCCCTGCTCTACGGCCGCACTGGAAGTACCACACTTGCTGCGATCAAGGCTGGCATCGCCCTGCTGCCAGCCGGAGATCCCATCATGCTTCTGGCGATGACGTTGCTGGTCGTCGGATTCGGCTTTAAGGTGGCAGCGGTCCCATTTCATATGTGGACGCCGGATGTCTATGAGGGTGCCCCGACATCGGTCACTGCCTACCTGGCCGTGGCTTCGAAGGCCGCAAGTTTTGGCGCCTTCCTGCGGGTATTCGTAGATACCCTTGGTGGCCTCAAGGCAAATTGGCAGGTCCTCCTTACCATTATCTGCGTCGCGACGATGATCCTAGGCAACGTCGTGGCCATAGCGCAGAGCAACATCAAGCGGATGCTGGCCTATTCGAGCATCGCGCATGCCGGCTACGCTTTGATCGGCTTGGTTGTAGCGAACGAAGCAGGCACGGCCGGGGTGCTGCTTTATCTCGCCCTCTACGCCTTTATGACCCTCGGGGCCTTCACAGTGGTGACCATCCTCCGGAAAGGCGGCCTCGAAGGAGATGAAATCAACGATTTCTCAGGCCTCGCAAAGCGCAATAAATGGGCCGCGCTCCTCATGCTGCTGTTCATGGTCTCCCTGACCGGCATTCCGCCGACAGCTGGGTTTATTGCGAAGTTTTATATCTTCATGGCTGCGGTGAACGCGCAACGGACCTGGCTCGCAGTCCTCGCCGTGATCTTCGCTGCCGTGTCAGCATACTTTTACCTGCGCGTCATCATGGTCATGTACATGAGAGAACCCGGCGAAGGCAGCGGCACCCCAGGTTACGGGGTGCGTATTGTGACATCTCCTGCGGCAACCATCGTACTCGGAATCGCCGCCCTTGGCGTCATTGTTTTAGGGCTGTTCCCCAACCCCATCGTCAAAGCGGCGCAGAACGCGATCCTCCCTCTGCCCTAAGCACCCACATCCATTCCCGTCATCCCCCCCGACTGCAGAGGAAAGGGCGAGGCGAGTGGACATACGGTTGAGCCGTCAGTAATACGTCAGGAACTTGATCAGCAGCATGGGCCTTGTCAGGCTTCTGTCTGATGGATAAACTCCATTGTTAACCTAACTCCCCTCACCCTTCACTCTCCCTCCGGGAGAGAGGGGACCTTTGAAGGATCTGTCATGGCACTCAAAAAAGGCGACATTATTGACGAGTACAAACGATATCCGGAGAGCTGCGGATTACTCGTGAAAGTTCTGGCCGGCGGGGCAGGCTTCCAAAGGATTGTGTGTTGCGGCCATGAACTCACGGAGGATGATGTGGTCCCCGAGCGAATAAAAAAGGGAGGCCGGAAGATGGGCCTCAAAGGCCTGGGAATCATTATCGACGAAAAGAAAAGCTATGCCGACTCCTGCGGGCTTCGCATGATGATCGTGGACGGCGGGCGAGGACTGGAACGCGTGGAGTGTTGTAGCCACTCTCTGACCACTGCGGATGAGAAGGAATTTACGGATTTGGGTATGAGAAATACCCGCAAGGCCGAACCCCCACAGGGCGAGCCAGCCGAACCACTTGGAAACGCCTAAGGGAAAAGGCGCTGTCTTGGCAGCGCCAGGGCGGGCGGGTGAGATAAGGGAAAAGAAATCTGTTCTGCGGGAGAAAGAGCGTCTTGGCGAACTCGGGGGCGGGCTGGGTGTGATGGCGGGTGCCATGGACAAAAACCTGTAGTGTTTGGTGTCAGGACGGCTGTAAGAGCGAAAAAGGTTCTGTCTGACAGCCGTAAGGTCGGCGAGTATCTACTGGATTAAAACGATCCCGTTGGTCTTGGCATAGTGCTCGAGCACGGTGAGCGCCTGAAGCATCCGCTGCAGCCTGTGGTTGCGCGTTCGAAGCGCTTCCTGATTGGCGAGATCCACGCTTCCGGTGCGGACGGTATTCTGCATCTTTCGCAGTTGTCGGTGCACTTCCTTGCAGGTATTGGCGTCGTATTTCTTTAGAATCAAGGGGTTTAAGGTCAGGAAGCCTTCCATGACGTCCTTCGCCATGAGGCCTAAATTTCGCGATTGCGCGGTATCCTGTCCACCTTTTACTGCCATGGTCGCATATCGGCTGTCCCCGGTCAAAGGTTAAGACAGATGAGCATGGAGCGGGCCGGTCTTCTTCTAACCGCTTTTGTCATTAGAGCAATTCGCGACGGACAGAAACCTGGGCCCGGCTCTTAAGCGCCTCTTGATAGGCGCGGACAGCCTGTTGCTGTTTTTGGAATAGGACCACCCTGAGCGCGCGTTCCTGGGGGGAACCGATCTGCTCCATCGGCATGCTGGGAATCAATTGACTTGCGAGAGCAGCTTGCGCACCCGCCAGCTCATCGGCGGTGGCGGCCACGGATTCTCTTACCAGAGTGCGGGCCTTCTCCCGCATCAGATCAGCTCGAAAGGCCCGTTCGAACATCGCAGGCGTCCAACGCACGGAGGAGAGCACTCTTTTATAATAAGCGGGATCGAAGCTGCCATTCTTCTGAAATTCAGGAATAGCCGCGATGGCATCGCGAAGCTCTGTAGTGGTGACGACGATCCCCATATTCTTCGCGGCTTGTGTCCAGAGACGGCTCGCGATCAATTGCTCCACCGCCATCTGCTTGAGCTGGTCCTCGGAGAGTTCCTTGGGAATGAAGTCCTTGTACTGGGTGGCCATATCTTGGTACTTACGCCGATATTCCTCACGTGGGATCTTCTCATTGTCTACAGTAATGATGTTTTCTTCTCGATTTTGCTCAAATCCCCACCAGCCCATGCTCACGATAAAGACGCCGGCGATGAGGCCCATGATCGTCCGGTAAAACCAGGGACGTTCTATTGCACTCTCTCTAAGTATTTTCAACATGGTCTGTTATTATAGAAAATGGTCGGTCAGAAATGCAACGTATCGTAATCGTTTGTCTTCCCTGAAGTTTTTTGCTACAATCGCTCGAGAATAGCCGGAGCATGACGTTGCCTGAAACAGGCGCCTTTGTTGAGCAAGGCCAGCGAAAAGATGTCCTCCGCTATCATAAAGCAACCGTCCTGAATCGGTTCATCGCTAAGATTCTGGATTTTCTGATCGTACTTGGCCTCGGGGAAGTTGCCCCGCCCTACGGATTCTGGGCGGGCCTCTGGTATCTGCTTGTCGCAGACGGCTTCTCGGGTCAAAGTATTGGAAAACGTTTGATTGGGCTGCAGACTTGGGTGTCTGAATTGCAGGCTAGTGCAGGCTTCAAGGACTCCATCATCCGCAACATGTCGGTTGCCGTCGGCTACCTTTCCTGGCAAATTCCCTATATCGGCTGGTTGGGAACTGCGGTGATCTTCGGTATAGAATCGCTATTAATTATCGGCAATGATCGCGGACTCAGAATCGGCGATGAACTTGCCCATACACAGGTCGTAAACGAAAATATTTTCGATATGGACCCTCAAGCATAAGGAGAAACGCGCGTGGGCGTTATGGCTGGTATCCTCGGATGGTTCTCAAACGACTTGGCCATTGACCTAGGGACTGCGACCACCCTGGTATACGTCAGAGGACGGGGAATTGTTCTCAATGAGCCTTCCGTCGTTGCCATCGAAAAGAAGACTGAAAATTTATTGGCCGTCGGGATTGAGGCGAAGAAGATGCTGGGCCGCACGCCCGGCAACATCGTGGCGATCCGCCCTATGAAAGAAGGAGTGATTGCGGATTTTGAAATGGCCGAGAAAATGCTACGGCATTTCATTACAAAAGCTCACAACCGCAGCACCTTTGTCCGCCCGCGCATCATCATCGGAGTGCCGTCGCGGATCACCCAGGTCGAACAACGCGCGGTCCGTGATTCGGCCGAACTTGCCGGCGCCCGGGAAGTGTATTTGATTGAAGAACCCGTCGCGGCCGCCATCGGCGCCGGCCTGCCGATTACCGAACCCTCCGGCAACATGGTCGTGGATATCGGCGGAGGCACGACGGATATTGCGGTGCTGTCGCTCGGTGGTATTGTCTACAGCGAATCGGTGAAAGTCGCCGGCGATCGCATGGATGACGCGATCATGAACTACGTGAAGAAGAAATATAATCTTTTGATCGGCGATCACATGGCGGAGCGGATTAAAGTCGAAATCGGCTCCGCCTACCAGTTTGAGGAGAAAAAAGAGCTGCTGGTCAAGGGGCGTGACCTGATCTCCGGAATCCCGCGCACCTTGCTGCTCAACGATGCCGAAATTCGGGAAGCCCTGGTTGAGCCGATCAGTACAATCATCAATGCCATTAAGGTAGCGCTCGAGAACACACCCCCCGAACTCGCCGGCGACATCATCGACTGCGGCATGGTGTTGACCGGAGGGGGATCATTGCTGCGCGGGATGGACATTCGCCTGCGTGAAGAGACCGGCCTTCCGATCATCACGGTAGACGATCCGCTCACATCGGTCGTGTTGGGCGTTGGAAAGATCCTCGACGAACTGGACTTGTTACGAAAGGTCAGTGTGATGTCGCAGTACAGCGGATCGAGGTAGCCGATCCGAACCTAGGTATGATCTCCCTACAATCTATGGTAGGCGCCAAGCGGGCCTTTGTCCTTCTTCTCGCCGTTCTTGCTGCCGCCCTTCTCATCCTCCCTGAAGCAAGTGATGGCCCCCTGCAAACGATCGGCCGGGGACTTGTCACCATGGCCAGCCACCCCTTGCGTGCTCTTGATACGCTGAATCAGGGGATCGATTCGATCTGGAGTCGGTACATCGCGCTCCGTTACGTCGGAGAAGAGAATCTTAATCTCCGGCGCGAGATCGCATCGCTTCAGGAGGAAGCCTCCCGGCTACGCGAGAGAGCGGCGGCGAGCGACCGCCTGCGTGAGTTACTGAATCTGAAGGACGAGCTTCCCTATTCGACGCTGGCCGCACGTGTGATTGCCAGGGATCCCACCAATTGGTACCGCAGTATTGTGATCAATAAGGGCCAGGACGATGGGATCACCGTGGACATGGGTGTGATGACCCCGACAGGAGCGGTAGGCCGCGTGGTCAAAGTTCAGCGCCAACTGGCGGTGGTTCTCCTTCTCATCGACCGGAACAATGCGGTCACGGGCCTTGTCCAACGGACGCGAGATGAAGGCATTGTGGAAGGCACGGAGAAGGGATTGGCCTGGATCAAATACCTTCCGCTTCTTTCAAATGTCAGAGTAGGGGATATTGTCATTACCTCCGGTATGGCCGGAGGTTTTCCACGGGGGCTTCCGATCGGCCGGATCACCCGGATCGAGCGCCGGGAAGCTGAGCTCTTCCTCTCGGCCGAGATCCAGCCGGAGACTGATTTCGGACGCTTGGAAGAAGTCCTGGTCATCACCACGCCTCGCGAGATCACGAACGTCCCCTCGATTCTTCCGGCACCGGGTCGGAGCGTTCCATCTCCAAAACGCCAGGAAGAGATTCGATGAAATACTTTATTTACGCCGCACTCATAGTCTTGCTTGTACCTTTCCAGGCGGTCGTCTTTAACAGGGTGACGATCTTCGGAGTCCATACCGACCTTGTTTTAATCGCGGTCTGCCTGATCGGGCTGCAAGCCGGCGAGCTGGATGCCATTGTCATTGGTATCGCTTTGGGGTTCACACAGGACCTCTTTTCTGGAAATGCCCATTGGACCAATATCTGGCTAAAGGCTTTGCTGGGCCTTATGGCCAGCCTTGCCAGTCACAACGTGGTCAACCTGACATCGCCTTTCTCTTTAGCCCTTCTACTGGCGCTCTCGATTTTTTCCGGAACGGTCAACTTTTTTTTGAAATCCTTTCAAAGCCCGGGAATGGACTTCTTTGCGGCCGCTCAAGGAATTCTATTGCCGCAGGCGTGTTTCGATGCGGTGCTTGGCGT
>JBBRRL010000002.1:0-17517 GCA_038200775.1 Nitrospirales bacterium | reverse complement strand
GATACGGCGTCGCGCTCAAAGAACTTCGCCCCTTGGCAGAAGAAAAGCTGCCCGAGGCTGAGTTTTACCTTGGCGTCATGTACGCCAAAGGCAAAGGCGTGCCGCAGGATTTTCAGAAAGCGCTTCACTGGTATCGACTCGCAGCAGAGCAGGGTTTTCCCAAGGCTATGGCCAACCTCGGTTCAATGTATTCCAAAGGCTATGGCGTGCCGAAAGATTATGGGCAAGCGATCCATTGGTACGAGGAAGCCGCCGCGCAGCAGCTTCCGGAAGCCCAATACAACCTCGGCGTGATGTACAAAGAAGGCCACGGAGTGGCTCGCGATCTGGTCCAAGCTCATATGTGGTTTAATCTTGCTGCCAGCCAAGGTCATACGGAAGCGTATCGAGCCAGAGCCTTAGTATCCAAGATGCTGACACCCGAACAGCTCGTGGCAGCACAGCGATTGGCCCGCGAATGGAGAGAAACCAAGGAAAGCTGCTTACAGACACTCGATTCAGAGTGTCCCTGACACCGTCTCTTCACCAAAAACATCTAACTCTCTCAGATTTTTACACTTAAGGGTATTATTCCTTAATACATTGACAAAGCCCTCGCGCTACGTCAGGCTTTGAGCAGGCTCCTATGACGCGGCGCGCGGCCTGTACGAAGGCAATGGGGACTCGCAATGCCCATATTCGATTTTCATTCAAAGATCGGCTTGGAGGTGAAGATCATGCCGGTGCCGGAGCAAGTGAATGCGAAGCGCCAAACCATGGCAATCTTCCCCAATGAATGGCGGATCCAGGGATTTCAGGACGGCCGCGTCGAGCTCAGGAATTTTCAGACCGGCCACACGATCTTCCTGCCTGAAAGCTACGTTCGCGCCGTGGAGCATCAAAAGCTGGCACTCCGATTTAAGATCGTCTTAAAGGGAAAGCGCACAGCGTTTTAATCTCCACCGTCCACCTCTAACATAAGTCTGAGGCCGACTCGTGAGGGCACCTTTGTCCTCTCAAGTCTGAGCAATGCAGAACTGTGCCTCGTATTCTGGGTTACTTCCTGACAAAGTGAAAGATCTCGCCTTCTGGAAACGCAGGCTATGTAGATGTTTGCGAAAGCACAGAGGGATAAACTGAATCCGTTGGCCGAGGAAGCGGGCTCGGGCGGTGGCCCGAGCCCAGCAATTCAGCGACTCTTCCGGTAGCGGCGCCAGGCTCCCAGTCCCGCTAGACCCGAGCCCATGAGCAAGAGCGTCGTGGGTTCCGGCGTCGCGGCCGTCGGGACCTGTTGGACGCTCCCCCTCAGATCTGCTCCATCGCTGGCAGAGAGCTCGAAGGACACTGTGGTTGCCATGACGACAAATGGAGCGGACGGGTTTTGCGCAAATGTATGGGTCGCTACAAATGGAGTACAGGTCGACGTACCTAGAACAAATGCCGCGCATGGTGCAGTGCCCCCGGAAACTGCATTACCGACGTCAATGCTTTTGTTCGTCGCCGCACCCGGCGCGTTGAGATCATTCGAAATCATGATCTTCCCACCAGGAGACGGGACCAGCGTGACAGAAGGCGAGGCTGCCCCAGGTCCGCCACCATCTATCAGGTCGATTGCGAGTGATGCCGCCGCATCGATGGCGTTCCCTGGGATGGTAATGGGCTCCGTAAAGGTGAAAGCAAAGAGTAAGGGACTCTGCGAAAAGTTAATAGCGCCAATCGTGAAAGAGATAAGCGGATCGGGATCCATGCTAAGAGCATCAATCCGGGCCCTTCCGACACCGGCTATGGTCGTGGTGAATGATGTGATAGAGAATGTCCCACCGGTCGGAACGACCGGGACATTGATCGGCGCTGCGTTTCCGATGGTCACGGTAGCGGTGGGGGCTGGACATACTCCGCATGTAAGGGTCGCGAAGGCTTGCGTGTTGAGCCCTATCATGCCCGAGAGGCCAATCACGAGCATAAAGATCTTCATCGCCCCAGGCCGGCGGCGGATACGTGCATATACCATTTTCCCTTGAGCTGACATCATCCTCACACCTCCATTGCCTCCGGGAGCCATGCTAGATTTCATTCCGATACTTCTCTAGGGAAGCCACGCAAGCAACATGCCACGCCAGAAGTAGTTCATTTTCTTCACGGTTATGTTTTTTCAATAACCAAGTGTCAGCAATGGAGGCAGGGGCGCAAGCACGGGAAAGATGACGGGCATGACGTAAGTACGCGGCGTTTTATGATTAATCATTATGCACCAAGACAAGAATAAGGGTAAATACTGTCAAATGCGGCGACATAAGTAATACTATTTAATACTGTTATCAGTCAATATCGGAACTACGAGTCGACTTGCCCTCGGCTTAGTTCATTTCCATATCGACACCTGTATTGAGATAAGCGGGACCGCGCCGATTGCCCCGCTTATCGCTGACTTGACGGTTCTGATGAAAGACCTGTATAAAGTGCGGTACTTGCATGAGCCTCTCGTCTTCCTGGTAGGCAGGAAATCGGTCCAATCCATCAAGGGGAGTTCAACGCCGCTTGCCGCCGGGCAGGAATCAAGGGATTCTCAGGTCCAAAAGCGATAACCCGGACGCGCGCCCGTAGCTCAATGGATAGAGCATCAGACTACGGATCTGAGGGTTGGGGGTTCGACTCCCTCCGGGCGCACCAGGTTTTCTCTTTGTCGTCTCACCACTTCCGAACCCTTCTGGCTATGATCAAGCTCCCTCACAAAACCAAGTCCAACCCCGCCATGATGCGCAGTCATATGTTTCATTACACGATAGAAACAAGCGCGGCAATACCTCAACTGCTAGGCTCTAGAACTGTCGCCATCAAACATAGAACACGGTGAAGAGGCTTTTGATTGTAGTGGGAACAAAGCTGCTGTAAATTATCGCAGCGGACACGGAGGGCTTCGGGGTCTAAACTTTTCCACTTGGCAATAATACTTCACGATCTTCCAATCAATTTACCATCCTGAATAGGCCCATTCTGAAAGATCTCAGCAATACAAAGCAAAGCAGTCAAGGACTAGTGGGGGCTCAGAATACAAGCGCAACACAATCCACGTCACCGACGGGCGTCAAGGCTGACGCGTTGGTCTTCTTTGGCGTCACGGGCGACCTGGCGCACAAAAAAATCTTCCCTGCCTTGCAGAGTATGGTCAAGTCTGGAATTCTCACTGTGCCGATTATCGGTGTCGCGAAATCAGGATGGGGGATCGAGGAGCTTCGCGCTCGCGCCCGCGACAGCCTTGCTCAATACGGCGGGGGCGTCGACGAGCCAGCATTCGCCAAGCTCGTGGAATTACTGCAGTATATCGACGGCGATTACCAGGATCCATTGACCTACGAGCGATTGCAGAAGGCGCTCGGTAGCGCTGCTCGCCCCCTGCACTATCTGGCCAGTCCTCCCAGCCTCTTCGAGACGGTGATCGGGGGACTTCAGCGGTCGGGTTGTACAGTCAATGCACGGGTTATTCTTGAGAAGCCATTCGGACGAGATCTCGCTTCTGCCAAATCCTTGAACAGCACGTTGCGCTCGGTCTTTCCGGAATCAAATATCTTCCGGATAGACCACTACCTTGGGAAAGAGGCGGTTGAGAACCTCCTCTTCTTTCGCTTTGCCAACACCTTTCTCGAACCGATCTGGAACCGCAACTACGTCCAGAGCGTTCAGATTACGATGGCCGAGAAGTTCGGTGTCGCGGGTCGCGGAAAATTTTATGATGAAGTGGGCGCTATCAGGGACGTGGTACAGAACCATTTGCTTCAGGTCGTTGCCTTTCTCGCAATGGAGCCACCGACGCGGATGTATCATGAATCTCTGCGCGACGAGCAAGTGAAAGTGTTTCGCATGATTCCTCCCCTCAAGCCCGCGGATTTAGTCCGGGGACAATTCCGTGATTATATTAAAGAACCCGGCGTTGCCTCTGACTCGCCAGTCGAGACGTTTGCCGCTGTTCGCCTGCATGTGGATTCATGGCGTTGGGCCGATGTTCCATTTTTGATCCGGGCAGGAAAATGTCTACCGGTCACAGCAACTGAGGTTTTGGTCAAACTCAAGAAGCCGCCCCTCAGCAAGTTCGCCTCTGGAGAGAATGCCTACTGCTTCCGCTTAGGTCCCGACCTTTCGATCACGCTTCGTGCGAGGGTCAAACGTCCGGGTGCCGAGATGGTCTCGATGCCGGCCGAGCTTTCGGCGGTCAAAAAAACGCACTCTGACGAGATGGATGCCTACCAGCGACTGCTGACAGATGCGATGAATGGCGATCCGGTCCTCTTTGTCCGCGAGGACGCGGTCCACGCAGCGTGGGCCATTGTCGACCCGATTCTCGGCAACGTCACTCCTCTGTATAGATATGAACAGGGCACATGGGGACCGGCCGAAGCTGAGAGTATGGCAGCGGAGGTGGGAGGCTGGCATAACCCCGATGGTGCCTCATGATGGACTTGTGCATGCCGAAGTAGGATCTGCCTTGTAGATATCAAGCCTGCGACATCCATTTATCCTTTCCAGATTGTTGTTCTGTTCAATGGTGTTGCTCATGAAAGCCTCCACTTCCTGGGCATACCGGCCGTTTGTGTTCACGGATACGGCCATGGCCCGCATCAATAAAGTAGAGATTGAAGCCGAGTACTTTACGATTGCACGGGCGAACAACATGAACACCTATACTGTCCCGGACCTGGTGGTGAATTATGGCGTCATCAAAAACGTCGAACTCGTCGGGCAGTTCGGAGTTGAAAAGAATTCACATACCCAGCTCACCCATCCGGGGCTGTTTCTAAAGACTGTGCTCAGAGAGGGCGTGCTTCAGGAGAAGCGGGGCGTAAGTGTTGCGATTGAAGCAGGGCCGCTCTTTCCGTCAACCATTCGAGGCCAAGATAATGTGGGATTCGCGGGGACGGGAATCATCAGCGCAAAACTAATGCCATTGACGTTTCACTTGAATTTGGGAGGAGGATTGGAGCCGACCCGTAATGGCATTGCGATTTGGGGGCTGATCACAGAATATACCATGTGGTCGAGGTTTCGCGTGGTCAGCGAAATCAACGGGGTAGGCTTCCGGGGCAGGCAACCGGCTCACCATTCCGCCCTCCTCGGATTCACTTGGCAAGCGTCCTCAAACGCCGTGCTCGATGGGGGCGTTAGGAAGGGCTTTGCTAGCAACTGGCTCGTGACCGCCGGTCTCACAATAGCTTTTTCGCTACCTGAGCCTGAACCCGTTCAGGCTCAGAACTAGAGCCTCGTGCGCGTCAGCACTCCTCCCCGCTCCGTTGCTTCCTGTGAAACAACCCGGATGCGCATCAAGAGGCTGCTCGGAATCCCAAATCCCGCGTCCTGCTTTTTTCGCTTCACCTTGCGCTTTCCGGTACTCGTCCACATGGGTCACATTCGGCAGGACAGTGTACAACACAGCCTGTCCTTGGCGGATCATTTCCTCATTCACGGACAGCTCACCTATGTAGACATATGCAAGCAGCCGCTTGTCCTGATCGCGCACGACAATATCGGTCTCCAGCCGTACGGCCCTTTCCATCCACCAGCAGACGCAACGCATCTCTGGTCGGGACGCCCCAGGGAGCTTGGTCTATCTCTGGCGCATCAATGCCGATAAGCCGCACTTTTTCGGTGAGTCCGTCAATCAGCACGGTGATCGTTCCCATCAGTGGCGGAAAGCACTCGAGCGGACAGCGGACCTCAATGTCGGCGGATCGTCTGGTTCTGACTGGCCTGACTTGATCGGTAACGGTCTCGATGGGCACACCGACCACTCCCACGGCTCTAGTCTGACCATATTTGTTGTCGGCGTGAACTGAGACGTTGTTACAAGCAGGAAGCAGGAGAATGAGGGTTGAAGGGAGGACCAGGGTGAGCCGGCGATCCAGCATAACCGCCGCGAGTCTACGCCAGGTATGCAGCAAGGACAATAGGCCCCCGGAGGCATACTTTGTGAGTGGATTTCGCGGTTGACAGCGGGCAAGCCTTCGGTATATGTAGGCAGCTTTATATATCGACTACGGAAAAAGCGGCACTCTTTTCTGGAAAGGATCATATCCAGGCAATGCTCGACGACATTACCAAAGTTGTCAGTGAGCGCTACGCACGAGCGGCAGCGACGGCAGAGCAGATGTGTTGCCCGACTGGCTACGACTTCGACGACCTGAAGCAGTTCATCCCTGAGGAAGTGCTCAAAATCTCCTACGGCTGCGGCACTCCGGTAGGACTGGAAACCGTCAGACCTGAAGAGACTGTCCTGGATATCGGATCGGGAGGCGGCATTGATTGCTTTGAAGCCGTCAGGCGTGTGGGTCCGGGCGGCATGGTCATCGGCTTGGATATGACCCACGCCATGTTGGACATCGCGCGACGCAATGCTCCTGTCGTAGCCCGTAATCTCGGTTACTCTTTCTGCAATGTAGAATTTCGAGAGGGCATGGCGGAAGCCATGCCGGTCACAGACGCGACGATTGACTTAATCATCTCGAACTGCGTGATCAATCTGGCGCCCGACAAGAACAAAGTCTTTCAGGAGATGTATCGGGTGCTCCGTCCAGGCGGGCGGTTTACTATTTCGGACATTGTGGCCGATCAGCTTGTTCCCCAGTACCTGATTCATGACAAGGAGAAGTGGGGCGACTGTCTCTCCGGCGCGCTGACGGTGCAGGACTATTTCGGCGGTCTCACCGGCGTCGGATTTCGTGGAATTCATCTGGTCAAATCTCAAGCCTGGCGCGTCATCGACGGAATCCACTTTGTCTCATTGACATTGACGGGCTATAAGCTCGGGCGCGCGGCGGAGCCCAATGGGGTACGGTTCGCCACGCTTCGCGGACCGTTCAGCCGAGTGATCGACGAGCAGGGACGATCCTATCAGCGAGGTGAGCCGATAGCGATTGATGCGCCGGATACGCTTCTTCTGACAACGCCGCTCCTTCGGAGTCTGTTTATCCTCTCGCCACACCCGGTCCGCATGACCAGCGGCGATCCCCGGTTCATCACTATCTTTCCGGAACAAAAGCCCTGCGTGTGGCAAGGAGACTTTGCGCTTTTGGCCGGCGCGCTCGTGGAAGCGGAAGATGACGATCGGCATGTCTACCGCCGGGGAGTGCCGCTGGAAATCTGTTCCAAAACACACCGGGTGTTGCAAGAGGACGCGTATCGCCCGCATTTTCTCATTATGAATCAGTCCCAAAGCGGGGTAGCCGCAACGGCGGCAGAGTGCGACCCCCAGGATGGATGCTGTTAGTGCACGGTCATCCTATGAGACGGGGTAAATTGAGTCCGCAGCAGTGCGCCAAGATTTTTCGGGTGATTGGAGACAATACCCGGTATCAGATCGTGCAAACCTTGCTTCGAGGCGAGAAGTGCGTGAGTGATCTCGTGCGGACCTTGAAGACCTCTCAGCCCCATGTATCGCACCACCTGCGGGTGCTGCGGCAGGCGGGGCTTGTGGAAGGCATGCGGGAGGGCCAAAGGATCTCGTATCGGCTCCTGCCTGCGGTGCGTGAACAGTTTGCAGACAAAGAGGAGGCCCTGGATTTCGGATGCTGCAAGATCTCGTTCTCGTTCTCCCCACCGTTCCGGTCTACAGGAATTGAAACCTCTATCGCGCGCCTGTGAATGTTCTTCATCTGCGCTGCTGACGATGAAAATCGCTGCTTCAGTTCTTCTCATTTCTTATGTGCTCCTACTGCCTATCGTCTCCGCTGCCGATCCGATCGCAGGGAAATTGGTGATCACTGGGGCCAGCACAATCGCCCCGCTGGTTGTGGAAATCGGCAAGCGCTTCGAGTCACAGCACCCCAAGGTGCGGGCGGATGTTCAGACGGGCGGGTCTTCGCGCGGCATCGCTGATGCCCGGGAAGGACTGGCCGATATCGGCATGTCATCGCGCGCCCTCAAGGAACAGGAAAAAGACGGCCTCGTGTCCCATATTCTTGCTCGTGATGGTGTGTGTTTACTCGTCCATAACGACAATCCTATTAAGGAGTTGACGGACCAGCAAATCCGGGACATTTTCACCGGAAAGATCACCAACTGGAAACAAGTCGGCGGTCGTGATGCTCCCATCACTGTCATCAACCGAGCTGATGGCCGTTCAGAATTAGAACTCTTCAGTCATCATTTCCAGGTCAAGCCTACCGACATCAAAGCCCACCTCATTGCCGGAGAGAACGAACATGGCATCAAGACATTGTCGGGGAATCCGAACGCGGTCATTTACATGTCGGTCGGTACGTCTGAATACGATGTGGCCCAGGGTGTTCCCATCAAACTGCTTCCGTTGAACGGCGTGGCGGCTACCACTGAGAACGTGAAGAACGGTACATTTCCATTTTCAAGGCCATTGGTCTTGATCACCAAGCCTAACCCGAAACTGTTGGCGAAACAGTTTATCGATTTTGCTCTCTCCTCACAGGTTCACGATCTGATCCGTGAGCTGTATTTTGTTCCCATTCAATAGGGACAGGATCTTCATCTGGGTCTTACGGGGATTCGCCGCAATCGCCGGCGCGATCGTCGTCCTGATCGTCGTATTTCTCCTGCTCGAAGCCCTGCCGGCGCTCCGCCACGTAGGGATCCTCCGTTTCTTCACCGATCCCTCATGGCATCCAGCCGAGGGCTTTTACAATCTCACGCCGATGCTGTGGGGGACTCTCTTTGTGATGACCGGCTCCGTTCTGATCGCCACACCGCTTGGCATCCTGTCTGCGGTATTCTGCCACTTCTATGCGCCGCGAGACGTTGCGAGGCTTTACCGGCGACTGATCGGGTTGCTCGCGGGTATCCCGTCCGTGGTCTATGGATTCTGGGGCCTTGTGGCACTCGTCCCATTCATTGGAGCGATCCGCCCGCCGGGACCGAGCCTGCTTGCCGGGATCGTGATCCTCACGATCATGATTCTGCCCACGATTGCTTTGATGGCGGATGCCAGTCTCGCCAACGTTCCGCAGCAGTATTTGCGCGGTGCGGCTGCGTTAGGGCTGCCGCGTTGGGCGACAATTCGCGGAATCGTATTCCCAGCTGCTAAATCCGGGCTGTTCACCGGCGTGATCCTGGAAACCGGCCGGGCCATCGGGGAGACAATGGCGATTTTGATGGTCTGCGGGAACGTGGTGCAGACACCGCACGGTCTGTTCGATCCGATGCGCACGCTGACCTCCAACATTGCGCTTGAGATGGCCTATGCCCTCGGGGACCATCGCGCCGCATTGTTCGTCAGCGGACTGCTCTTGATGGCGATGATCGTCGCGCTTGTCATCGCCGCCGAATGGATCAGTCGTGGAAGAATCTATGGCTGAGTCTGTGGGACGAAATCATCCCCGGTCCGAATGGCTCGCACGGGCGATGGTGTGGAGCGCAGCGGCCCTCGTCACCGTCACTTTTTGCTGCATCCTGGGCAATATTCTCTGGCAGGGCCTAAGTCACATATCATGGACGTTTCTTACCGCTCCACCTCGGAACGCCGGGCGCGAAGGCGGAATTGGTCCCATTTTAGTGTCAACCGGATTGATCTTGGGAGTCTGCCTTAGCGTGTCCCTTCCCATCGGAATCGGCGCCGCTGTGCTACTGTCTGAGTTCACAGCGGACGACAGTGTGTTCGGAGGGCTGACGCGCCGCAGTCTCGATGTGCTTTCGGGCGTGCCGTCGATCGTCTTCGGGCTGTTTGGCAACGCCTTCTTTTCCAAGACGCTGGGCCTCGGCTTCTCGATCCTGTCCGGCGGTTTGACACTGGCCTGTATGGTCCTGCCCATATTGATCCGGGCTACCGAAGAGGGATTCAGAGCCGTCCCGCAAGACTATCGCCTCTCCGCCGCCGCACTCGGACTTTCGCGTACGACGACGCTATTCCACCTCTTGTTGCCAGCGGCCGTCCCGGGACTCCTGGTCGGTCTAGTGCTGGGGGTGGGTCGGGCCATTGCTGAAACGGCAGCGCTTATCTTCACGAGCGGCTATGTGGACCGCATGCCAGCATCGCTAATGGATTCAGGGCGCGCGCTCTCCATTCACATCTTCGACCTCTCGATGAATGTATCTGGTGGCGATGCCAATGCCTACGCATCCGCGCTCGTTCTCGTCGCCGCCCTGCTTATGATCAATAGCGCCTCCGACTGGGCGATGGATCATTGGCTCCAGCGGCGGATAGTGTTCGCCTGATGAAGGACTTAGTAAAATTCCGGCCGTGGCTCCCGCTCGAGGATCGAGACGCATGCTGCGTCCCGTCCGAATTCATAACGTCAGGAAAACTCAGCTTGCAGTACGGGGAGACATCGGCGTTTAAGGACGTATCATTGGCGATCAACAAAGGCTGTATCACCGCAGTTGTTGGACCCTCAGGCTGCGGCAAGACCAGTTTTTTGCTTTGTCTCAACCGTCTTATCGATCTTGTCCCCAATGCGCGCGTGTCTGGCACACTGACGATCAACAGGCAGGACATTTTATCCCCGGCAACCGACCTCATTCGGCTGCGGCGTCAGGTCGGCATGATCTTTCAGAAGCCCAATCCCTTCCCGCTATCGATTCGTAGAAATATCGAATTCCCCTTACATGAACATGGCGTGAAGGATCGCGAACAGCGCGCTCACATCCTCGAATCTACCCTGCGCGAAGTTGGACTTTTCGAAGAAGTGAAAGATCGCCTGGATGCGCCTGCTCTCTCGCTATCGGGAGGGCAGCAACAGCGTCTCTGCATTGCGCGCGCAATCGCTCTTGCGCCCGAGGTGCTTCTCTTCGACGAGCCCTGCAGCGCGCTGGATCCGATCTCGAGCGGTGTCGTAGAAGATTTAATTGCCGAAATGCGCGGCCGATATACGGTCGTGATCGTGACTCACAATCTGGCCCAGGCGCGCCGCATCGCGGACTACGTGGCCATCTTTTGGACCCAGGACGGCGCCGGAAAGCTCATTGAATCAGGAACGGCCGCGGCAGTCTTCGAATCACCAACGCACGCACTCACCGCGGCATATATCGGTGGTGCGCGAGGATGATCACGACGCGAAGTCGTGGTCGTCGGTTTTATTTTCGGGGTTCTAGGCTTGGCTGGCCGCCGATGCCAATTCCAGACGGTGCGTCCACCGCGTCTGACATCGGCGCGCGAGGCCACCTCCCGGCTGCACAGCTCAGGTTTTTTTCATGACCGCGTACTCTGACCTGAAGGTCTGTCGTCGCCTAACTTCACCCAACCTAGGCTGCTGTATGTTTTTGTCGCAGGAAGCCTTGCTCAAAACAGGTTTTCAGCAATTGCGCGGCATTTGTCGCACGTAGCTTCTTCATCATGTTGGCGCGGTGCGCCTCTACGGTCTTATGGCTGATTCTTAATTCATCGCCGATTTCGCGGTTCTTGAGGCCATTCCAGATTAGATTGAGAACCTGCTGCTCGCGTTCCGTCAATGAAACCACGCCTCTTCCGTTGGATTTTGTAAACATGAACCCTCCCTGGCTTGTGTATCCTTAGACCGTGGCGGATAAGACTGTAACGCAGGTAGGTATAGCTACGTGCATAGCGCCTTTGCAATACCTCGGTCAGGGGGGATTTGCAGTAACTGTCGGATAGAAAGACTCCTCTGAGGGGGGCCGGCAATGCTGCAGAAGCCCGTCGTGAAGCTAGGGTAATCCGCGGGTCGATCCCGAGGCTGGAGCCAGTTTACTTTGAACGGCGTTTTGTTGTTCCACTCTGAGCGGGGGTTTTGCTCGAGTTCTGATACTGCGGTCTATCCTCTTCCACCACTGATCTAGCAACACTATTATTCTGTCACCCAGGCCCATGATGAGCGTGACAAAAATAAACCACCCGCCTATAACCAGGAGGGGAATCAACATAAGCAAGCCTATTACCGCAACGATCCAAATGCCGATCCACATAAGTTGTTCCATGTCGCCTATCCTATCCAATCTCTGCCGAACCGCAGCCGCGAGGGACAAAGATGCAGTAAGCAAATGCTCTGGCGTAAAAAGCGGCGTTGACCAGGAGTGCAATCGCGCTGTCGAAAATAAAAGCGGGTGGCAGCCGTCGTACCCTATGAGGTCAATTCGATGCTACGCGTGACCATCCACTACGTCAAGTGCTATTAATTTACTTATCCTAGGTATTTCGGGCCAGAGAGTCCTCATCACACAATGGGCCACACCGACTGATACCTCTGCCAAGCACGGTTGATACAAGCACCTCCTTGCAGTAGCTATCGCTGGATTAACTTGCATATTGCTGTCAATAATCTCTCCGATGTTCAGTAAAGTCGGTAGACGTATCAGTCTTCTAGCGCTTGCCCTGTTAATTACCGGGTCCGCCGCTGCCCAGTCCTGGCTATTTGCCTCCGAGCCTCGGGCAGAACTTGTCCCTCATCTCCAGGCCATTGCCAGGCTTTCCAGCGCGTCTCCCATAGTCAGCGTGCCTGCGGGCTGGTTCTTCATGGGCACCGCACTAAGACCAACCATTCCCTACGGCCTCGCAAGATCCTTCGACGATACGGAGCAGCCGCAACGCCGCATCTGGCTCGACACTTTCGATCTGGATCGCGACGAGGTCAGTCTTTCAGAATATCTGAGCTTTCTGACGGCGCAGGAAAAGTTGCCCTCTGAGGAGCTTCAGCGATTGATCTGGCATATGGTCAGTGTGCACTTTCTCCCGGACTACGTTCTCGCGCGCTGGCCTGCGTTGTACGTTTCCTGGAACGAGGCCACAGAGTTTTGCCGCGAGCACGGCAAACGCCTCCCCACGGAGGCCGAGTGGGAAAAGGCGGCACGCGGCACACATGCCAATCTCTTTCCATGGGGCAGCAAAAAGCCGGTGCCGGACCTGGCAGTATTCGGAAAGTATCATGCCCACGAGATACCATTGGTTGCGGCCGTCGACAGCGGTGTGGAAGGCCAAAGTCCTTATGGCGCGCGCCATATGGCCGGCAATATTGCCGAGTGGATCGAAGACTGGTATGGGGCCGATTACTACACGAGGATGTCGGAGCGGAACCCCGGGGGGCCCGCCTACGGCCGGTACAAGAGTGTGCGGGGTGGATCCTGGAGGAGCAATCCCTTACTGCTGCGGACAGCCACACGCAACGGCGCCGTCCCCACGCAACGCGCCGCCACCATTGGATTTCGCTGCGTTCGATCCCATGAATGAATGCTGCACGAGAAACACGCCGTCGCGGCAGTTTCACCAAGTCAGCCGGCAATGGAGGAGCCTTTAGGACGAACCACTTCGGTTTATGATAAAATTACCCGACTTAGGACAACGACAAGGAGATCGGTATGCCAGCGCCTGATGATTCCCAGGCAGGGAACTTCATCCGTGAAATTGTGGAGAATGATCTCAAATCCGGCAAGCATGGTGGCCGGGTCGTCACCCGGTTTCCGCCCGAGCCAAACGGGTATCTGCACATCGGCCATGCCAAATCCATCTGTCTAAACTTCGGCATCGCCAAAGAATTCGGCGGGCAGACCAACCTGAGATTCGACGATACCAATCCGACTAAAGAAAATACGGAATATGTCCGGGCCATTGAGGACGATGTGCGCTGGATGGGCTTCGACTGGGAGGATCGGCTGCTCTATGCCTCTGATTACTTTGAGCGCCTCTATCAGTTCGCCGTGGATCTGACAAAGAAGGGAAAGGCCTACATCGACAGCCTGAGCGCGGAGGATATCCGGCGATATCGGGGTACCTTGACCGAGCCGGGTAAGGACAGTCCTCACCGCGCGCGATCAGTTGAGGAGAATCTTGATCTGCTCGCGCGCATGCGAGCGGGGGAATTCCCGGATGGAGCGCATGTCCTGCGCGCAAAAATCGACATGGCGTCACCCAATCTGAATATGCGCGACCCTACCCTGTATCGCATTCGGCATGCCGCCCATCACCGAACAGGAGATGCCTGGTGCATCTATCCTACATATGACTTTGCTCATCCCCTCTCCGATGCCATTGAAGGCATTACTCATTCCATCTGCACTCTGGAATTCGAAGACCATCGGCCTATTTACAATTGGGTGGTAGAAGAATCTGACGCTCCCAGCCGTCCGCAGCAAATCGAGTTCGCTCGTCTCAATCTCAGCCACACTGTCATGAGCAAGCGCAAATTGTTGGACTTAGTAGAGAAGAAGCTAGTCGACGGATGGGACGATCCGCGCCTTCCTACACTCCAAGGCCTGCGGAGACGCGGGTATACCCCGCAGGCGATCCGGGCCTTCTGCGACCACATAGGCGTGGCAAAACGCGATGGCGTGATTGAGATGGCATTGCTGGAGCACTTCATCCGGGAAGATCTCAATACACGCGCCCCACGTGTCATGGCGGTGCTGCGCCCCTTGCTGGTCATTCTCGACAACTATCCTGAAGGCCAGGTTGAAGAACTGCAAGCCGTGAATAACCCGGAAGATCCCGCTGCGGGGAGAAGGATGATTCCTTTCTCGAGGTCCTTATATATTGAGCAGGACGACTTCCGCGAAATTCCACCGAAGAAGTTCTTCCGGCTGACGCCGGGGCAGGAAGTGCGCCTTCGATACGGCTATATTATTAAATGCGTCAGCGTCGGGAAGGATGATCAGACCGGCGAGGTCCTCAAGGTGCACTGCACCTATGACCCGGAGACACGAAGCGGGGGGGCGCAAGCGGCGCGAAAGGTGAAAGGGACCTTACATTGGGTCTCGGCCGCCCAGGCCCTCGAGGCCGAAGCCCGTTTGTATGAGCATCTCTTTCTAAAGTCCGACCCGGGCGATGTCACGGACGGCCAGGACTACACTGCTCACTTGAATCCCAATTCTTTGGAGTGTTTGACGGGGTGCAAGATCGAACCAGGTCTCGCCGGGGCGGCACCGCTCAGCCGATATCAGTTTGAACGGCAGGGATACTTCTGCGTAGATCCTGACTCGATCAACGGACGGTTGATCTTTAACCGCACCGTCGCTTTGCGAGATAGCTGGGCCAAAATCGAAAAGGCTCAGCAGGAACATCCCTCCCCGTAAACCCGCCGTAGCTTCCCTAAAGCAGCGCTCGTCTCTTCTGTGTACGGCGTACACGATCGCGCTAAGCGGTATAATAGATCAATGGCTATCCAATCCTTCAGCGCGCAAGTAAGCGGGCTCAGAGACTTGACCCATGATGTGCGCGAGATCAGCTTTAGGCTGCAAGAGCCCGCCACAATGGCATTCAAAGCCGGCCAATTCGTCTCGTTCGAGATCAATCAGGAGGGCCAGAAGTTTCCGCTCGTACGACCTTACTCGATCGCTTCGCCTCCTAGTCGTCAGGGTAACCTCGATTTGCTGCTGAATCTGGTGCCCAACGGCCCTGGATCCACCTACCTGTTCGGTCTCCGGCCGGGGGACGTGACGCAGTTCAAGGGGCCCGCCGGCGCATTCTATCTCCATGATGATCTGGGCCGAGATCATCTGTTTGTCGCGACAGGAACCGGTATCGCACCTTTTCGATCGATGCTGTTGACGCTGTTTGACCGCGGCTGTACTTCTTGCGTCACACTGATTTGGGGTGTACGTCACCAGCGGGACCTGTACTATCTCGACGAGTTTGAAGCGCTCGCGGCAGCCCATTCGAACTTTCGACTCGTGCTGACCCTATCCCGGCCTGGTGAGGGCTGGACCGGGAAGACAGGCCGGGTGACGCGACTTGTGGAGGAAGGGATTACATCCGTGGACAACTTGGCAGTTTACCTGTGCGGCAACAGTGGAATGCTCAAGGACGTCACTGAAGTCGTGCGCACGAAAGGCCTGTGCCCCATCTACCGCGAAAAGTTCTACGATGACCCAAAGGATTGAGACGTCTGCCTTTCCCGTCTTGCCGCTCCCGATGCCGATCCCTTACCCTCCCATGGAGGCAACGCGAGCCACGAAGCTTCCGGAAGGAGACGGATGGCAATTCGAGCCGAAATGGGACGGATTTCGCTGCCTGGTGTTTCGATGGGAGAACGACGTAGTCCTCCAGTCCAAGGCGGGTCAACCGCTCGGACGATATTTCCCGGAATTGGTTGCCGCGTTTCGCGCGTTGCCTATTCAGGCCTTTGCGTTGGACGGCGAGATTGTGATCCCCGTCGAAGGCGTGCTTTCGTTCGACGATCTTCTACAGCGGATTCATCCAGCGGAATCGAGAATCAACAGATTGTCCCGAGAAACCCCTGCGAGGTATCTCGCCTTTGACCTCTTGTATGAGGCCGGCCGCGGGTTGCTCGTTGAACGGCCATTGACCGTCCGCCGAATGCATCTCGAACAGTTCTGTAAAAACGTTCCTTCAGCTTCTGCAATTGAGCTGTCTCCTTCTACCCGCGATCGGGCCGTGGCGGCAGAGTGGTTTACGGACAACGGGAGGATGGGACTCGATGGGGTGATGGCGAAGTTAGCGGACGAGCGATACCATGCCGGTGATCGCGAGGCGATGATCAAGGTGAAGCATGTGAAAACTGCCGACTGCGTCGTCGGAGGGTTTCGCTATTCAGGATCAAAGATTGGGTCGTTGCTTCTTGGCCTCTACGATGAACGCGGTGTGTTGAATTTCGTGGGGCATGCCGCGTCTTTTAGCGAGTCCAAGCGAGAAGAGATCTCAAAGACGATTGAGCCGCTCAAAGGCGGCGAAGGATTCACCGGCAGAGCTCCCGGCGGGCCAAGTCGCTGGTCAGGCAAACGGAGCAGTGAGTGGGAACCGCTCACACCTGACCTTGTGTGCGAAGTTCGATACGATCATTTTTCCCAGAACCGATTTCGACATGGTACGAGCTTTCTCCGCTGGCGCCGGGACAAGGCTCCGAAGACCTGCACCATGGATCAGGTGCAGACACCGAAACCAAAAGTTTCACTGCGGACGGAGAAAACAGTTGAGGAGTAGGTAATGATGAATAGGTGAATCTAATAGTTGGGAATACCATACCCACCAACAGCTGAACGGAGATATCCCCGAATAACAGGTAATCTAGCCACTGAAACATTTAAGAGAGGAGTCTCACATGCTCAGCTGGCGCTCTTTCCTTCCTGCGATTCTTCTTCTTGTGGTCGGACTTCCGCCGATAGCGTCGGCGGAGATGTGGCAGTGCGCCATCCCGGACGGAGGTGACATCTACACCAATAACCCCAAAGACTATCAAGGCTGCCAAACCTATGAGCCGGTATCAGAGCTATCTCTGATCTTCCCAACGCGCGACGCCGGGGTGAGGCCTCGTCTCTTCCAGGAACCCGTTCAGCAGTCGGAACCAACACGGCAGAGCGATGAGAGTTCGACTTTCACAGACATGCCATTCGAGGTCTACCGTATGCTTTCAATCGGGATGCCTGAAGCGGAGGTACTGGCCCGTGCAGGTCGACCCACCTATATTTCAGGCTTGCCGCTGGTCGCAGGGTCTGGACTGATCGCGCCCGTCTCGAATGCACTGCGCTACAGTTATGTCGGCGACTGGATTGTGGTGGTGGAGTTCGATCGTTCCGGACGAATAAGTAATATAGACCGATTTCGCCCTCGCCCTTGAGAGCAATCAGCCGAGCTGCGCGGCGCTTCCATCAACCGGGGGCCGCTTACGAGCCAGGTATACTGCGAAG
>JBBRRL010000001.1:0-21029 GCA_038200775.1 Nitrospirales bacterium | reverse complement strand
TACGATTGACGCTGCAGCGTGGGGAAATAAATCCCGCGATCGGAACTGCGACCCCTCCGCCGCGACCGCAGCCCAGCGCAATTCGTCGGTCGCCTCTCGGAGAAAAGAGAAGCTGTATCCGGAATTGACGCCGATGACATGAACTCCCAGTGGCCAGGCGGGCAAATGCCAGCCTCTCCCCTGAATTACCTGCCCGAGCGTCCTCGTCGTCCCGACGGGGAGCGATATTATGGTACACAAGGGTGGAAGGGGGCGCAGGGTTCAAGGCCAACTGTGCAATGCAGAATCCCGCCGCCAAAGTCGCAAAAGGCGGGACAGGAGTCAGCACAAACTCTGCATCTGGAAGGTGGACCTCGATCCGCTGCACGACTTCAGCGAACGCAAGATCGCCGATCCCATAGTCCGCGATGATATGCACGAGCATGATTGGTTTTCCTTATTTGGGCTGTAGTAATTGATTGCTCTTGTTCCCCTTGCCGTGATTATGATGCTCAGACCTGTCAGTCTGCCCCGTACAAAATTCTATCTTCTGCTTTTGAAATGTCCGACTACTTATTTTCGTACGGCTTCATCCCGCAAATTTCTTTTCTTTTCCCCGTCCACTGCAGTACGCTGTAAGTCATTCTTATAGGAGCAACGGACATGGCCGGCTTTTTAATCGAACCTGCTGATCGAATACAGACCCTTCCACCCTATCTTTTCGCGGCAATCGATGAGATGAAGAAAAAAGCCATTGCGCGCGGAATGGACATCATCAATTTGGGAATCGGCGATCCCGACCTGCCGACGCCGGCGCCGATCATTGAGCGAATGCGACAGGAAGTCGGCAATCCCAAGCATCATCAGTATCCATCGTACGAGGGCATGCTCACGTTTCGGGAGGCGGTCGCGAAGTGGTACCAGCGCCGTTTCGGGGTCGCGCTGACCGCCGCAACCGAGGTGCTGACGCTGATCGGTTCTAAGGAAGGCATTGGGCACGTCCCACTGGCGTTGGTCAATCCAGGTGATCTCGTGTTGGTGCCGACGCCTGGTTACCCTGTCTATCCGGTCGCCGCCGGTTTTGCCGGAGCCAGTACGTACATGATGCCGCTAACCAAGGCCAATCATTATATCCCCGACCTCGCGGCCATCCCGTCCGAGGTCGCGCGTAAGGCGAAGCTTATGTTCCTCAATTATCCAAACAATCCGACTTCGGCCACGGCGGGGAAGGAGTTTTTCAGGCGTGTGGTGAGTTTCGCGCAGGAGCACAAGGTTATCATCTGCCACGATGCCGCTTACTCCGAAATTTATTACGACGGGCGCCGTCCCGCGAGCTTTCTGGAGGCTGAGGGTGCCAAAGATGTAGGGGTGGAGTTTCACTCCTTATCGAAGACCTTCAACATGACTGGCTGGCGCATCGGCTTCGCCGTCGGGAACGCGCAAGTCCTGGCGGCGTTAGGAAAGGTGAAGAGCAACCTGGACTCAGGGGTATTTCAGGCGGTGCAGGAAGCTGGCATCGCCGCGTTAGAGTCCGGGGAGTCCCTGGTGGACGGCATCCGTTCCGTCTACCAGGAACGGCGCGACGTGCTCTTGGCCGGCCTGAAGCGAATCGGGCTCGAGGTTGAGCCGCTCCACGCCGCGTTTTATGTGTGGATCACCGTCCCAAAGGGGTTTACGTCAACGACATTCACCGCACATCTGCTGGAGAAGTGCGGTATCGTGACCACGCCGGGAAATGGATTTGGCGAGGCGGGGGAAGGTTATATCCGGATGACCCTGTGTACGAAAAAGGAACGGCTGATAGAGGCGGTAGAGCGTATTGAGAAGATGGGACTGAATGCCAAAGGTTGACGCGTATATCGGCATCGGCTCAAATCTGGGCGATCGCCGGGACTTCTGCTCCCGCGCCCTGGGCCTATTAGGTATGCTTCCCCGAAGTGCGCTCGGCGGATATTCCTCCGCGTACGAAACCGAGCCAGTGGGCGATGTCGGCGGACCATTTCTCAACCTGGTCGCGCGCGTCGAAACGGAATTGCCCGTTGATCGACTCTTGGAGATCTTGCTGGAGACAGAACGCGGGCTCGGTCGGAACCTTGACAATCGGAAGGGCCCCCGCACAATCGACCTTGATCTTCTATTCTATGGGGATCAGGTCATCAATGAGCCTGACAATAATAAGGTGGTGGTGCCCCATCCGCGTCTCCATCTGCGGCGGTTTGTGCTCGCCCCGCTTGCCGAACTGGCCCCGGATCTCCGTCATCCGCTACTGTCCGAGACCATGTCGACGCTGCTGGCTAACGTTCGAGATCAACACGAGGTACGCCGTTTACCTGCTCGGATCGTGCCGTGGAGTCGGGAGGGACAGCGTTGTGGGCTCCCGATTTCTTAATGCAGACGATCCGGACCCGTAGAGCGATACGCGCATGGGCGCGCGCTCGCGGCGCATCTGATAAGACCATTGGCTTCGTGCCTACGATGGGCGCCCTTCATGAAGGCCACGCGTCGTTGATTCGCGCTGCAAGACGCGGGACAGACTCTGTGGCCGTCAGTATTTTTGTGAATCCTCTACAGTTCGGTCCCGGGCGGGACTTGGACCGGTATCCGCGTTCGATGGCCGAGGACCTTCGTCTATGCCGCCGGGAAGGGGCCGACGTCGTTTTTCTTCCGCACGTGGATGAACTTTATCCGGAAAGTTTTCAGACCGTGGTGAGGGTCAACCACCTGACTGAGCAATTTGAGGGACGGTCGCGACCGGATCACTTCGAAGGAGTCACGACAGTTGTCACAAAATTATTCCATCTGATTGTTCCGGATCGGGCTTTTTTCGGACAGAAGGATTATCAGCAGATAGTGGTGATAAAGCAGATGGTCCGTGACTTGGATCTGCCGATCCAAATCGTCCCTTGCCCCACGGTTCGAGACGTGGACGGATTGGCATTCAGTTCGCGCAACCGTCTCTTGTCTGCTCCTGAACGCAAGGCGGCGCGCGCCATCTTTGGCGCATTAACCGCTGCTCGCGCCTTGGTTCGAAACGGACAGCGATCTGTGACTAAAGTTCGCCAGGCAATGATCCGTGAGATCAAGAGAGAACCTTTGGCCCGCGTGGACTACGCGGCCGTGGCCGATCCCACTACGTTGGTTGAACTGCGCGTGATGAAAGACCGAGCAGTGTTGCTTCTCGCCGTCTGGATTGGCGATACCCGGCTCATAGATAACATGGTCGTGACATGTCCGTAACCCGTCGTGAAGACAGTATCGGGCTGTACGTGCACATTCCTTTTTGCGAGCGGCGTTGCCACTTTTGTTCTTTTTTCACGCGCGGTTTTCGCGAGACGCAGGCTGCGACTTTTGTGAAGGATGTGCTTTCGGAGATTCAGCTATACAGGCAGAGCCAGGCCTCACGGGGGCGGGCGATAGAGTCAATATATCTGGGGGGTGGGACGCCAACCAGTCTGTCTAATGATCAGTTGCGTGAAATTTTGCAGGCCTGCCGAACGTCCTTTGTGGTGGATCCAGCTGCGGAAATCACAATCGAAGCAAATCCAGCGGGGCTGGATGAACGCACGTGTCGGGCGCTCAAAGAGGCCGGATACAACCGCCTGAGCCTGGGAGCACAATCATTCGATGCCGCGGAGTTGAAATCCATAGGATCCCCCCATACCCCTGGCGATATCCAACGCGCGGTCCACTGCGCGCGGCGCGGCGGCTTCTCAAATCTAAATCTTGATCTGATCTACGGCTTGCCTGCCCAATCGCTTGAACGGCTTGAAGCCAATGTCGACGGTGCGATCGCATTGGAACCGGATCATATCTCGTTCTACGGTCTGGCGGTTGAGGAAGGAACCAGACTTGACCATGATGCAGCATCCGGACGTACCAGGCTGGCTTCGGATGAGCTGATGGCGGAGATGTCCGATAAGGGAAACACCGCTCTCGAGGCTGCAGGGTACCATCAATATGAGGTATCGAATTTTGCGCGATCGGGCTTGACGTGTCGTCACAATGTTGGCTATTGGATTGATCGAGAGTGGCTGGGGCTGGGTCCTGCGGCCCATTCGTATCTTGATGGGGAACGTTTTTCGAATGTCGAGTCACTGGATGCCTATCATGATTCATTGCTCCGGGACGCGTTCCCGCTTATGGAACGAGACCACGCTGAAGAGGATTTGCGCCTACGGGAAGCCTTCGCCTTTGGTCTACGCCTTACACGCGGGGTGGATTGGAAACGGTTACAGCGCCGCTACGGGGTCATGGTTCTGGAGCGTTTTCGGAAACCCATCGCGTCGGCGGTGAATTTCCAATGGCTAGAGTTTAGGGGAGACCGTTTGCGGACGACCCGCCTTGGACTAATGTTTGCCGATGATCTGGGCTGCATGTTCATTAACAGTAAAAATACATAACCCCATAGATGGAAACTCCCATTATGAGGAAGAAAAACAGGCGACACAATAAAATGAGTCCCTGCCCTGCGCCCGTCAAGCTTGGGGTGTGGTTTAGTGGGGCGAAAGGTCCCACACGAAGGGACGAATGCTTCTTTTGTCCCTGTCGCTAGGTCTTCTTTTTCATTGCATTCAGAAGGTCTAAGAGTAGATAATTTGAGCCTAAAGTCTGTTCTATTGCATTGCAAAGCCACTGAGGACCTTTCATGAGCCAGTACCTTGTTCGTCCGGGACCCGAAGCGTTTTTGCCGCCCTCTGCGGCTTCCATGGGCAATGCATTGCCAGACCCCGGCCAAGGTCATATTAATGGCAGAATTGTTCCTGAAGAAGAGGCCTTTGAGTACGGGGCGCGAGTTTTCATGTCTGCCAAAGTGCCCACCATTTTTCCTGGCCCGCTTGTTCTTTGGGCGTGGAATGAAAAGGCAAAGAAGAAGGCCACGGCAATCAGATTTCTGTACGAGACAATGAAAGAATGCGCGCCCGAAGGCGCAAAGCCGATGTTAATTCCCATGCCGGATTATCGACCGAAGTATCCGAAGATTAATCCTGAAGTTGAAATTAACCCCAACCACCCTAATCTCACGATCTGGCATAATAAAATTGATGCGTGTATCTTCGTTGGCGTGCATTGCCATCAGGCGAACCTCTCCCTGAAAATCATTCGTGGTGGTACGAACTGTTTCACGATGGCCATGTGCGCGCAAGCAGGGCACGAAGACGCCTGTCTCTCATTTCGAGATTTAAGTGTCGACAAGATTATGCACTTTGCCGAATGGATCAAAAAGCTCAAAGGCTCCGTTCCGTTCAACACTATCGCTCAATATTCAAACGGCTCCAAAGGTTACTGATGGAATTGCAGCAGCCAGCATTCTTGGAAAACGCGAACACCACCACTTATAGGAGGCTCACCGATGTCTAGCCATTCTGTCATCGGGACGAAGAACAAGAAGGGTCAGGTTTATACTGATCCCCGACATCTCTTCTTTGAAGCTCCTCGCATTCCTTCTTTCTATACCGGGAGCGAGGTCATCAAGGAAGCCATCCGGCGCGCGAGCGTAGACCTGATGGTGGCCTATCCTATCACGCCACAAAGCGAAGCGGCAGCGCTGATCGGCGAGTTGTACGCCGAAGGCTATGTGACCGACTACATGCGCGGCGAGAACGAGTTTGGTGTGATGTCGGAATGCGCGGGCGGATCGTTCGGTGGCGCCCGCGTCTTCACGACCACGGCCGGCCCTGGCACCATGCGTGCCATGGAGAACTTTCCGATGTGGTCCGGCGCGCGACTGCCGATCGAAATGATCGTCACCTGCCGGGGGATCAATTCGCCTTTGAGCATCCAGCCCGACACACTTGAGATTTATTACCTACTGGAAACGGGCATGCTTGTCTGGCATGCCGAGACCGCCCAGGATTTCTATGATTGGATCCTGATGGGCTTTATCGTGGCGGAGGAACCGGATGTCCATCTGCCGATCGCGATTTGTTGTGATGGATTCTTTGTCACGCACACCAAGGACGTTGTGAACCTGACGCCCGTCGACATGTGTCTGCCCCCCTACGATCCCTATCGCTCTCCTGTACCGTGTATGGACATGGAGTGCCCACCGGTCCGCATGATGCGCGACCCCTTCGTGATGAAGAGCAACTACATTAGCTATGCCACCCATGCCTCCTGGCAGCAGGAAGTGCGCGCGGCTGTCGAGCGCTCGCGCAAGCATACCATCCCATTAATCGGCGGTCTGATTGAAACCGAGAATATAGATTCCGAGATCCTGATCGTCTCATCGGGGACTGCGGTGTCGCAGGGCCGTGAGGCGATTCGCTTGCTGGCCGATGAGGGATTGCGTGTAGGCTTAGTGAAAGTCAAGTCCTTGCGGCCGTGGCCCTATCATGAAATTCGCGAGGCGACCAAGTACGCCAAGCATATTTTTGTGCCTGAATTTAATGTCGCAGGCTGGATGGCGCGCGAGATCAAGTCCACAATTGCGGATTCTGATCGTGTCATCGCCGGGCCTCACGTGGCTGGCGGGATGACTATGCCTCCGGAAGTGATTGTGGAGCATATCCAGCGCTCGTTGGGCAAATCTGTCGCGACTCTGGCGGGACGCGGAAGCTGACCTTTGACAAACCGAACACTTCGAGCCTGTTAGGGCGCGGGGAGGAGACCTTTTTATGAGCAAAGAGCGCATTCAAATCTGTGAAGAGTTCTTCGATATCATGCCGATCGAGTATCGTGACCTGGTGACGAATGCCACCTGGGGCAAAGAAGGTCGTGGATGGAAGGATGTCGGGATCAATAAGGAATTGATTGAACAGCATTCCCTCTGCGCGGGCTGCCCGGAATCGATGGCATTTCGTTACATCCTGGCGTCTCTGCCCAATCCTGAGGACACCGTTATGGTGGGCTCCACCGGCTGCACAAGCCTCGTGTTCCCGCATGTCGCGGTGCACAACATCCATTCACTTTTCGGCAACCAAAACGCCATCGCCTCCGGTTTGAAGCGCGCGCTCGCGCTGCGCTTTCCCAATCAGGTCAAAGATGTCGTCGTATTGGCTGGCGACGGAGCAACCGTAGACATTGGCTTGGACTATACGCTGCAGTCCTGGTTCCGCCAGGAAAAGTTCACCACTATCTGCTTCGACAATGAGCTCTACGCGAATACCGGCGGGCAGGAGAGCGGGTTGATGCAGAAGGGGTTTGTTGCCAAGATGGCCCCGGTCGGCAAGAAGTTCGACAAGGTTCGGTTGCCCGAGATTGCGCGCGAATCGGGTTGCGCGTATGTCGTCAACTGTACGGTGAGCAAGCCGTCTCTCGTGGAGAAGGTGGTTAGAAATGCCGTGTTGATTGCCCGTGAAATCGGACCGACGTATCTCCAGCTCTATACACCATGCATCCTCGAAATCGGTAAAAACAGCATGGAGGGCCTTCAGGAAATGCGCGATGCCGAAAAGCCCGGCGAGAGGTTTAATTATAAAGAGTTCATCTCTGACGAGGCGAAGGCATTCCTGGCCGACTTAGCGGAAAAAGACAAGGCGAAGAAGTCAGCCGCGAAGGAAGCTCTCGCGCAGGTCTAAACGAACATGCCCGGCAAGGGAGGCGTTCATGATTAAGCGACGAATCAACATTCGAATGTCGGGCCTCGGAGGCCAGGGAGTTGTGACGTCCGCCCATGTTATGGCCATGGCGGCCTCAAAGGACGGCCGGCAGGCGATCTCCAATCCTTTCTTTGGAGCCGAGAAGCGCATGGCCCCGGCGGAGGCGTACGTCCGGATCGGAGTCGAACGGATCTATGACCGCGGCGAGCTGGTTTATCCGGAGGTGATCGAAGTCTTCCATCCCCAGGTGATCACGCAGGGTAAGAGCTACACCATGCCGTTCTATTCCGGCATCAAGCGCGGCGGATTGGTGATCATCAATTCGAACATGGAATTGCTGACCGACGAGGATAAGCAGCGCCTCGTCGATTTGGAAGTGGCGGTGTATTATGTCAACGCTACCGAGATCGCTCTGGAAGTGGCGAGCACAGAGTTATCGACAAATATGGGCATGATCGGTTCGGTCGCCGGTATAACGAAATGCGTCACCATGGAAGCTCTGGATCTCGCGCTCCAGGATCGGTTCGGCAAGAAATATGTGGCGTCCGGTGGGACGGCGACCCTGGATCAGGCCATTACGAAAAAGTTTGCGAAGAAGGAACTGCTGCTTGCCAAGAACCTGGCGGTCGTGAAGAAGGCGTATGACATAGGCGCCGAATGGGCGGAGAAAAACAACGTCGAGTTGACCGTGGCAATGGTTTAAAAGGGAGAGATGTCGGATGTATAACGTAGCGGTCGTCACGGACGAAAAGTGCGTGGCAAAAAAGGGATGCCGTTTGTGCATCATGTATTGTCCCGAGGCGGATTGCATCCTCCTCGATACTCAGAACATGGTGGCCAAGGTGATTACGGACGTTTGCAAAGGCTGTGAGCTTTGCAAGGTCGTCTGTGATGCCGCCAAGCATCAAGCTGTAGAGATGCTGGCCATGGGCGCAGACGGAAAACTTCTGCAGAAAAAAGGAGAGGCTGCTGGGTTGGGCCAAGCCTACGCCGGATAACTCCTAATCGTGTGTGCTTGGAAAAGCCCCATGGCGCCGCCGTCGTGGGGCTTTTTAATTGCCCGGCGGAAAAAGGTGATCTGATGAACGACAATATCAGGCAGTCTGTTCAGGAAGTAGCGGAAGCGATGGCGCATGTGAATCAGGCGTTTAAGGAGTACACAGAGCAGCTTCAGGGATCGGGTAAGGATCAGTCAGAGGTGCAGCAGGTGGCGAAAAACGCCGACACGCTCAAAGACAGTGGAAATATCTACATGTCGTGGGCACGGCACTACGCCGGGATCGGCGGCGACGAACTCTCCACCGAGGACATTGACGAGGACGAAGGGCGTATCTCCGGGTACTAGCTGTTCAGGTTCGTCAGCGTCGGCAAAAAATTGCTCTCTATCATCCGCTGTGATATATCTCACCCACTGTTGTCACCTCCAATTCCCCGGTAGCTCAGTTGGTAGAGCAGCCGGCTGTTAACCGGCTGGTCGCAGGTTCGAGTCCTGCCCGGGGAGCCAGCTCCCAACAAAAACTGGTCATTTACCGCTGAGTGACCTGAAGAAACCATTTCCTACAGGTTTGCATAACTCCCTTTCAGCAAGACCCCTTTTCTTTCACGCTGATCTCATCAATTAGCAACTTCTTGTTTCCCGAAACCGGCTGAACGATCCAACTCGCCCGCATGCTCGCAGAAGAGTAATACCTTTTCCACAGCTCATAGAGCTCCACTCGCTGTTTGAGCGCTGAGAGTTCTTTTGGAAAGTTTTCAGTGCTTCCGTGGGTTGAGGGTAGGACCGTTTCAACTCACGACTAAGTATAATAACTCAGATATATTTACTGTGAAAGTTTTATTGACACACGAATTAAGCAAATTATTATGGTCGACTCCTACAACAACATGTAAATGCTCACAATATAATCATTGCAGGCTTTTACCTGACGTAATAATTTCGACAGTGTATCGTTTTATATCAACTTAACGTAATGGTATTACAGAGAAGTCATCAATGGTCCGCCGATTGCTTATTTTCGTTCCACTTCGCATTTTCAAGAGGAGGAAGTAATATGCCTAACTTTACCCGTATTGTTTTGCCGTTCTGCGCGGTCGCGTTGGGGGCATTAGTGGCGATGACCCCAACGCCTGTCCAGGCCCAGACCGGCTGTGAGTTCTTGTCTGTTGTGGGGTCTGATTGTATAAGAATCACGCCCCCAGGGCAGTCGTTTTTTGTCCCTTTTGTGGTACCCGAAACATCAGAAACGTCGCCATTTTTTTTCACCTTGACCAGTTCCGGTCTTCCTCCCGGTCCTTTTGGGCCGCCAAGACTACTCGAAATTTTCGACCCTGCTTCAGAAGGAGGAGGCCTGAGTGATTTGCTGCTTGTGCAGCCAAGCACATCGATTCTATGTCAGAGTGCGATTTGCTTTGCCTCTGATCCTGAAGGTGGGATCGGGAGCCTCTTGACTCAAACCCTGGCCATATATCCTAATAGTCAAATATTTTCGATCACCGAGACGGGCGACTTTCAAGACGTGACCGCCCTTCTCGGCTCCGGAGGGTTTGGGCTCGGAGGGTTTCAGGTGGCGTTCCTGAGTGACTTGGACGGGCCGAACGTTCCCGAGCCCGCCACATGGGTTCTCCTGAGCTCCGGCTTGGCGGGGTTGGCTTATTGGAGGCGCAAGCAGGCGGCGTAAGCTCTAGCACATAGCGATTAGGCGAACGCCGGTTCCGGAAATGGAGACACCGTTTTTTCGTGTCATTAATACCGTGATGTACTTTATGATGTAACAGACTTGGCTGATTACGATAACCTCACGGTTTGGGTCCATTGCGCAGGTTCGAGTCCTGCCCGGGGAGCCAATCCCTGTTGAAGCATGAGATCCTTGACTATCCGGCCCCTGTGCGCAGATCATGATCACTATGGTATGATAAAGGTTGGGTTTTTGACTATTGGGGAGGTTGCTCTATGTTCGGTCTAGGCTGGATGGAACTGCTCCTGATTCTCATGATTGTGTTGATTGTCTTCGGGGCGGGCAAGCTCCCACAAATCGGCGAAGGTGTGGGGAAGGCGGTCAAAGGGTTTAAGAAATCTGTGTTCGAGCCCGAGCCGCAGCAACTCACTGACCAGCCGCTAACCTCGACTGTGCAGGAACCATCGCCGACCGCCGGACCCAGGCCGGCTAGTGACCATCCTCGCAGCGTGTAAGGCTTCATGTTCGGGCTCGGCGTTACTGAAGTTCTGGTGATCCTCGTGGTTGCCTTTTTACTCTTTGGCCCTCAACAGCTGCCCGAAATCGGCCGGCAGGTGGGGAAAGCGGTCAAGGGGTTTAAGGAGGCGACCGATGACATTCGGAAGTCCGTGGAACCGGAGCTCAATTTAATGCAGGCCGAGATGAAATCAATTGAGCAGGATCTCCAAGCCTCGATGAAGGAAGCGGAAGACGCCGTGAAAAACTCAGGCGCCGACAAGGAAGAAGCGGAAGTCAAGAAGGTCTGATTGCGTACACTTGAGGGCTTACGGTTCGACAACACGTATGCCCGTCTGCCGGATGCGTTTTCTGCTCGGCTAGCGCCGACGCCGTTTACCTCCCATCCCTACCTGGTCAGTTTTAATCCCGACGCCGCGTCGCTGATTGATCTTGATCCAAAAGAAGTCCAGCGCCCTGAGTTCGTACAATACTTCAGCGGCGCGCGCATGCTTGCCGGAGCTGAGCCCCTGGCGATGCTGTACGCGGGCCACCAGTTTGGCCACTATGTCCCTCAATTGGGAGACGGCCGGGCGATCTTGTTGGGGGAAGTCCGGAACGACCGCGGAGAAAAGTGGGACCTGCATTTAAAAGGCGCCGGCCAGACCCCATTTTCTCGACATGGAGACGGCCGTGCGGTGCTCCGTTCCTCTATTCGGGAATACCTCGGCGGCGAGGCCATGCAGGGTCTGGGGATACCGACGACGCGAGCCCTCTGCCTCGTAGGCAGTGAGGATGAAGTCCTCCGTGAAGAAGGTGTGGAGTCGGGGGCCATGTTGGTCCGCCTGGCACCGTCGCATGTGCGGTTTGGCTCCTTTGAGGTCTTCGCGCACCGCCGCCAAATGGCTCATCTCAAGCAGTTGGCCGATTACGTCATTGAGAATCATTTTTCCCATCTGCAGGGCGCAAGCGATGGCTACTTCAGCTTTTTCCGTGAAGTCGTGCAGAAGACAGCGGAACTCGTTGCCAAGTGGCAAGCAGTGGGGTTTGCTCACGGTGTCTTGAACACCGATAACATGTCGATCTTGGGGCTGACTCTCGACTATGGGCCATTTGGTTTCCTGGACGACTATGATGCCGGCCTCATTTGCAATCATTCAGATCGGGGAGGACGCTATGCGTTTCATCGTCAACCCAACATCGCAAACTGGAACCTGCATGCCTTGGGCGAAGCGCTTCTCTCCCTGATCAGCTAGGAGGAGGCACAGGAGGCCCTTGCCTCTTATGAGCCGACGTTAGTGGCGCACTATCGAGAACTAGTCCTGGCCAAGCTCGGTCTGACGGAATGGAGAGAAGAAGACGGAGAGTTGCTCAGCGGCATACTGGAAATCCTGCAGGCAAACCATGTCGATTACACCACTTTTTTTCGGCGGCTGGGGGCGTTGCCTTCGGCAGGGGCAGACTCGAATTCTCGCTTAGGCGAGCTGTTCACGGATCGGTCGGCGTTCGACGCATGGGCGGTCAACTACCGGCGGCGGCTTCAGAGCGAGGCCAGTAAGGACCAGGAGCGACAAGCTTTAATGGACAAAGTGAACCCCATGTTTATCCTCAGAAACCATCTTGCTCATACCGCTATCACTCTGGCGACAGAAAAGCGAGACTACTCAGAGATAGAAAAGCTACTCAGGCTCTTGCGTAATCCGTACCAGGACGCACCGGGGATGGAACATTATGCGGCTGCTCCGCCTGATTGGAGCAAAAATCTGGTAGTAGGATGCTCGTCGTAAGGCTCTTCGCGGCTCTGCTTAGGGGAGAGAGCCATTACCGGTCGTAAAGAAGTGCTCGTAAAGGAAAAGATTGTAGGCGACCAGCACAAAGAGCTGCATCAGAACAATGGCATTGGCGTTTAAGAGATAGACCCCGTCAGTGTCGAGCCGAGGCCTGGTGATGGAAACGGGCTTCATTGCTGCGAGGATTGTAAAAGGCAGCACGACAATTCCAATACCTACGGCCATAAGCAGTCGCAGGATGTCCTTCAAGGTGGCGAGAGCGAACAGGGTAAAGAACACAAGACCAAGCCAGCGCGCCATCGACCCCAGCCAGACGACCCCGACCAAAAGGCCTCCGAATAGAGTAAGGCTTCTCCAACAATCCTGCCAGACTTGTCGAAAAATGCTGTGATCTTGATCGACTGTCATACGTCTAGGAATGCTGAGTACAATGCCAAGCAAGCCTTAGCCGCACGGCACTCATGGGCCGATAGCTACGGCGACTGCGTGAGGGGTTCTTGCGGCGATGCGTAAAAGGACGCGTATGTGTGAAAGGTCTGGGTTTTATGAATAGCTTCAGACTGACCCCGCCGCCAAGAAGAATCAAGACGGCCGAATAATTTAATTGCCTCATAAGCACCCCGGGTAGGCGACAAGATGGACCTACCTCATAAGCATACCCCTCCAAAGTGTTAACACAAATACCACGCACGAACTACGTCTTATTATGTAAAAGCAAATACCGGTAATCGGCAATGCGCCGATGGATTGTCGTGATAGAGAACGGCAGAGAGAAGCCCCCCGGGCAGGCGCGCCCGGGGGCTCAAGGACTAGACTATCGGTTCTGTGTGCCCGCGTCCTGCGCTTTCTTTATAGAAACCGCATGACCAGCAGTTGTTCTCTCGGCTTCGATTTTATCGCCGACGCTCACGGCGCTTTCCATTTTGGTTTCTTTATTCACGTGGAGACGCACTTCGCTTCCCGATTGATCTTTGACGGTATAGTATTCACCTTGGATCTTTAACAATTCGCCTTTGACGGTCAAACCGGCTTGCTGGCTTCCGGCTAAACCCTTCTCTCTCGACTGGTCACGTGTTCCAGAATCCTGGCCCTGCGCGCCTTGCTGGCTTCCGGAAAAGCCTCTGTCCGCGCTCCGCATGGACTGATCGCGTGTGCCGGAATCTTGACTCTGGGAACTTCTGTCACTACCTCTCATGGACTGATCGCGTGTGCCGGAATCTTGACCCTGCACGCCTTGCTGGCTTCCGGAGAAGCCCCTGTTGCTACGCTGATCTGAGGCGCCCTGGCTCATATCCTGACCTTGGACGTTGGAGCCTGTCTGCCGATCACTCGGCCGCCCGATATTGATGGCGGTTCCGTCCTGTCCTAAACGAGCGACAATAGTGTCTCCGGGGCTGAATGTTTGATCGAGGAACGTGCCATAGCTTGTAGGGACGCACGTTTCCTTACCGGTTTGATCTTTAATGACGTAAAAATCGCTTTCCATGCGGACGAACTGTCCTTTGATTGTCTGGGTCGCACCGCCAGCGCGGCTCTGGTCTTGCGCGGCGTGTTTATCCTGATCGTGCCCGGCCTGGCTCTGTTGGGTCTGCTGCTTGGATTGATCACCTGCCTGGGCCTGTTGCTTACCCTGATCAGCGGCCTTGGGTTGATCGCCAGCCTTGGCTTGTTCACCGGCCTTGGGTTGTTCACCGGCCTTGGGTTGGTCGCCGGCCTTGGGTTGGTCGCCCACCTTTGGCTGATCGCCCGCCTTTGGCTGATCAGCGGCCTGCCCGTGTTGAGCCGATGCCTGGGTGGCCTGGACTGGTTTCTTGCACAGCGTCTGGGCCTGCTTGCCGGACTGCCAGATTTGCTGGTTTTGCCGCTGCATATCCTCACTGTACGACTGCCCGGACTGCCGCTGCATGTCCTGCCCAGATTGGCCAGACTGACCGAACTGACCTTGCTGACCGGATTGACCCGACTGCCGCTGCATATCCTGCCCGGACTGTCCGGTCTGGCCAGATTGCCGCTGCGAGTCCCGGCCAGACTGCCCCAATTGGCCCTGCTGACCTGATTGGCCCGACTGCATATCCTGCCCTGACTGCCCGGACTGTTGGTCAGCGGCATATGCGCCCGTCTGGGCACACAGCATTACCGCAACCGCCATAACGCCTACGGTTCTCCTCATAAAATCCTCCCTTAATATAGCTATGACATTATAGCTATGACTGATATTCACAACGGTGTGCCCTATTTACAGATTGTTAGTCCATGGGTGGGAACACAGCCGTCTGTGTACCGATTTGCTGTCGCGAAAACACTATCGTTTTCATCCGTAAAAATCTCTTCCTCTTTGGAGGAAGAAAAGATTTTACGAGGCTATTTACGCCCTTCCCCAACGAGGCAGCCCTTAGAGATCCTCCGGAGCTATCCTCGGGAAGTTCCCGACTTTTGGAGAGGCTCATCCACCGCGGTGCGGGAACCGGGAGCTTCAGATATTCTCCTGGGATGGAATTTTTGCGATGGGACAGTTACCATGTTGGGACATGACGGTGAGCAGGAGGTGACTGATGCAATTTAGATGGATGTTATTTGCGGTTCCTGTCGTAGCGGCTCTTGTCTTGACATCGGGCTGCGGGTACAACGAGATCCAAGCTCTGGATGAGGAGACGAATGCGAGCTGGAGCGAAGTGTTGAATCAATACCAACGCCGAGCGGATTTGATTCCCAACCTGGTCAATGTTGTGAAAGGCTATGCTGCCCACGAGCGTGAGACATTGGAGGCGGTCACTATGGCCCGGGCGCAGGCGACCAGCGTCACGCCCTCCACGGATCTATTAAAAAATCCAGATGCTTTCCGGCAGTTCCAAAAGGCGCAAGGAGAGCTCTCCTCCGCGCTTTCCCGCTTGTTGGTGGTGGTTGAGAAGTATCCCGATTTAAAGGCGAACGAGAATTTTCGCGATCTCCAAAGTCAGCTGGAAGGGACAGAGAATCGCATTGCCGTCGCACGCAAGCGCTATATCGATAAGGTGGCAGAGTACAACAAGTCAGTACGCTTTTTTCCGACGAACCTGACGGCAAGATATGTGCTGCATCTCGAGGCAAAACCGAATTTCACCGTAGCGGATGAAAAGGCTGTGACGAAGCCACCCGAAGTGAAATTCTAATTGGCGCCTCGAATCGCACTGTTAAGTTTGTTTGTAGTCGTGGGCTTTTGTGGGTCTGCTCTTGCATTAGATGTACCGCCGCTCAGCGGGCGGATCGTCGATGCAGCACACCTTCTTCCTCCGGATCTGACAGCGTCCCTCACCGAGGAACTTGCCGGTCATGAACGGCGCACCGGCAATCAGGTCGCAATTCTTACATTGCCAGGATTACAGGGGGAACCTCTGGAGGAATTCTCTCATCGTGTCGCGACCACTTGGAAGCTCGGACAGAAAGGGACCGATAACGGCGTGCTTCTGTTGGTCTCTCCAGGAGACCGACAGATCCGCATTGAAGTGGGGTATGGACTTGAAGGCGTACTGACCGATGCCGCCACCTCTCGGATTATCCGAAACGAAATGGTTCCTCATTTTCGCAAGGGAGATTATGCGCAGGGGATTGCCGCTGGCGCGAAAGCGATCATGGCAACAATCGAAGGTACCTATTCCGCTCCACCAGACAATCATGGTCGACGCATGGCGCCATCCTCACGGGGTTCGATCGGGATTCTTCCGGCAATCCTCGTGGGAGCCTTCGTAGGTGCCATATTGCTCGGCCTGAACAAGATCTCAGGGCTATTCGGCGGCAGTGGCATTGCATTCCTGTTGACACTTTCAGCTGGAATGTTCACCGCGATTGCAGCGTCAATTCTCGCGCTCATACTCGGGATTGTGTTATCGCTTTTGTTTCGCGGAGGAGGCATGCCGGGGGGTGGATTCTATGGGCCGGGTTGGTTTGGACGTGGGGGTGGTGGAGGATTTTCCGGCGGGGACTCATTTCTCGGCGGCGGAGGCGGGTTTGGCGGGGGCGGAGCCTCGGGACGCTGGTAGGAGTCAGATGTTTTCAGTGGAAGATCGACAAAAAATCCGAGAGGCCGTGATTGCCGCAGAAGAGCGAACTCTCGGTGAAATCGTTCCAGTGGTCGTACCGGTATCCGGACGTTATGAGGCCCCCCATCTTTTAGGAGCGCTCCTCGCGCTTCTTGTTCTATCCGGGATGCTGATGCTCGAGCGAGAGGGATGGGGATTTAGTTACTCACCAGCGGTGACGCTTCTCTCTGTTGTTCTGGCGTACGTTCTTGGGAATGTGCTGGGGTCGCTCCCAGTGATCCTACGATGGCTGACCCCCGATGACCACATGGATCTGCAGGTTCGCCGCCGCGCGGAAGCAGCGTTTTACGAGCTGGGGCTTCATAAGACTCGAGAAGCCAGCGGCATTTTGATAATGATCTCCCAATTGGAGCGCCGGGTGCAGATCCTGGCCGATCGAGCCATCGATGAAAAGGTCCCCCCTAAGACCTGGGATGCCGTAGTTGAACAACTGGTGCAGGCCATGAAGGAAGGACGTCCGACGGATGGCCTGTGTCGAGCGATCAAGCAGTGCGGGGAATTACTCGCCGTTCATTTTCCGGCGCGGCCAGGGGACAATCCCGACGAGTTGGGTGACGATCTCATCCAAGAGGACAGGTAAGACTAGTGCATCAACGCGAGAATGACGACCCCGAGAACAATGCGATAATAGGCGAAGGGTTTAAACGTATGGGAGCGGACAAAAGCGAGAAAACCAGCCACGACCGCCAGACCCGTCACGAACGACACGGCAAGGCCTAGTGGCAAGAAGAGTGGATCTCCCTGCAGGAGCACGTCGTGGTCCTTCAAGATTTTGTAGCTCGTTGCGGCGAGCATAGTGGGGATCGCCAGTAAAAAGGAGAACTCGGTCGCCGTCGTACGATCCATCCCGCTCAACAACCCTCCGATGATGGTTGCGCCGGATCGGGAGACGCCGGGAAAGAGCGAGAAGCATTGGGCAATGCCGACCCACCAGGCCTGTCGTAGGGTGATGTGATCTAAACCCACGGTCTGGCGTCGTCCTATATTGTGTTCGACAAGAAGGATCACCACCCCGCCAAGGACCAGGGCCCAAGCCACGGTGACGGGTCCGAACAGATACCGCTCAATCCACTTATGGAGGGCAAGTCCGATCACGGCGGCAGGGACAAAGGCTATCATTAGTGCTACCGCGAGGCGTTGGCTGGCGCGGTCTGTCCCAAGTTGAAGCAGCAGATCCCACAGGCGCCGCCGAAAGTACACCACCACGGACAAGATGGCGCCGAGTTGGATGACGATTTCAAAACTGGCGGCCTCGTCGCCTGTGAAGTTTAAGGCATAACCTACGAGAATAAGATGGCCAGTGGAGGAGACCGGAAGAAATTCAGTCAGGCCCTCGACAACGCCGAGGATAATCACAGTCCAAATCGACATACACGTGGCGGCATCATCCGGAAAACCACCGAGGCTTGTCAAGGGTAATCCCGCTATTGGCTTTTCTTTTGTTGACAAAATGGGGTGATTCGAATAAACATGAGGCAGGAAATCACGTACGTTGAAACGCATATTGGAGGAAGGCATGAAGCGAACCGCCGTGGGCCTGTTGGTGATCATGACACTGATGACGGGGTGCATCGTCAGTCAGAGTACGCACGAGCAGACACTGCAAGACCTTCAAGCCACGAAAAGCGATCTCGACCGCATGAGGGTGCAGAATGAGGCCTTGAATAAGCAGCTGAAAGTTTTGCAGGAGACGAAAGCTAAGCTGCGGGACGAGTTGGATCGAGCGAGTGGGGAACTCGGGGCGCTCAGCGCATCGGCGGGAAAAGACCGGCAAGCCGTCGACTCCAAACTCAAAGACCTTGAACGACAGGTGAAGGATCTCACTGCGTCCAAAAGGATGGTGGCCCAAGAGCTCGAGGTTCAAAAACAGAAGTATGAGAGCGCCCAAAAGACCATTAAGCGTCAACAGAAAGAGCTCAAAGAGCGCGAGCAATCCGAGCTTTTGCCGACGCCCGCGCCTGGCACGCCTGCGGGCGGGCCGGAAGTTCGTAGGGCTCCTTCTTCCATGAGCACTCCGGGGGCGGCGAAGCCGGCACCGCCGTCATCCCCGCCATCCGGTGCCCTACCCTTAAAGCCGGTCGAACCGGAATCGCCGAAGACTCCGGTGGTGCCGGGCAGTCCCGCGAATCTGGTTGATGTCAATAAGTCATCGGAGGCGGACCTGGTATTGACATTAGGCCTCGGCAAAGATGACTCCCAGAAGCTCATTAAAAATAGGCCCTATAGGGGTAAAGAGGAGCTGCTCTCGAAGGCCGGCCTTTCGAAGAGCACGTTCGATCAAATCAAAGACCGGATCACGATCACACCATAATCACCAATCCGGCTTCGTCGAGAGGGTCATGCCTGCGACCGCAGCATGGCCCTTTTCTTTGGGTAGATCGCTTGACACCAAGACAATCCTTTATTAACATGAATGATCGTTCTAAATAAAGAATGAGTATTCATAATCCTCACTGCAGGTGGTTGATCTGAAGGTTTCTAGAAAAGTACGTGAGGGACAGACGCGTCGCCGCGAGCTGCTGAGCGCCGCAGAGGTCCTTTTTGCAAAGAATGGTTTTTTTAAGACAACAATGGCTGAGATCGCCGAAGACGCGGAGTTCGCTATTGGTACGCTGTACCAGATCTTCAAGAGCAAAGAGGAGATCTATCTTTCGCTCGTAGATGAAAAAGTCACCGCCTACCTCTCCGAAGTCGAAGCGCACACCAGTACCGCCACAGGCGGAGCCGCTAAAATTGAAGCACTTATCCGTACCAAATTGAATTTTTTTGAACACAACCGAAACTTCTTCCGCATTTACGTGGCCGAGTGGAGTGGCTTTGAATGGACGGCCAAGAGCGCGTTCGGGGATCGCATTTGGAAAAAATTGCTGACCCACCTCGATATGATTGCGCACATTATTGAGATTGGGGCTCACACCGGTGAATTCAAAGGCATTTCTCCCAAAGAAGCGGCATTTGCGCTCAACGGAATGATGAACGCGACGATTTTTCACTGGATCCTGGGGAATCATCCTCCCGGCTCTCTTCTGGCCAAGACCGGTGTCATCAAAGAGTTGTTTTTGTCCGGAATTCAAAAATCCTGAGTCCGTAGGATGGTTTCAAGGAGGAAATGATGCACGGGATAAAGCACGGATTGGGAGCGTTGAGCGCTGGAGTCATATTGTCGGCCGCGGTCAGTTTGGCAGCAGAGCCCATTCTCCAAAAAGCGATCCCTCCAGTGTTGACTTTGGAAAATGCGTTGATCATCGCATTGGAAAACCAGCCCAGCCTTCGTGTCGCTGCGGGCAATCAGGCGATCAACGAGGCGAGAGTGGGGCAGGCACGCTCCGGCTACTTTCCTCAAGTGACCGGCCGAGTGGCATACCAACGCGCGACCGCCAACGCGGCGACATCCTTTGGGGGAGGGCCGATTCAACGGAACACCAGTCCGGATACCTTCGGGACCTATCTGAACAACGTAAATCTGAATCAAACAATTTTTGACTTTGGAAAGGTCCGCTCGCAGGTATCCACGGCGGAGTTCAACTTACAGGCCGCGCGATCAGACACGGAAACGGCGGTCCAGGCCATGGTCGTCAACGTCCAACAGGGATACTATTCCCTTCAGCAGGCCCAGCGTTTACTAGTTGTGAGCGAAGAAGCGCTCGGACAGTTTCAAAAACATCTGGATCTCGCCAAGGGCCGCTTCAAGGTCGGCGTGGCGCCCAAGATCGATGTGACGACGGCGGAAGTCGATCTCTCAAATGCGCGCTTGAATCTCATTACGGCCAGAAACAACCTGTCGCTGGCGAGAGTCACGTTGAATAATGCCATGGGCATCGTCACGACAGATCAATACCGGGTAGAAGAGCCAATGGCATTCGAGCAGTATGTCATCACACAGGAAGCGGCGCTTGAGCGAGCAATGCGGGGACGGCCCGAACTCATTTCACAGAGAGCATTGGAGAGGGCCGCGGAGTCGGCGATCAAGACCGCGCAAGCCGATTTCTTTCCCAATGTGACCGGAGCCGCGGGATATTCATATAATGGACAGGAATTTCCCCTGGTCTGGAATTGGAACATCTTGGGGTCGCTAAATATTCCGATTTTCAGTGGATTTTTGACGAAGCAGCAGGTCGCGGAAGCGCGCGCGACTCTTCTGCGAACGAAGGCCAATGGCGATGCCCTCCAACAGGGAGTGCTGGCTGAGGTCAGTCAATCCTATTTAAACCTGGAGGCAACGCAAGAGCGACTGCGCTTCACGGCGATCGCCGTGACGCAGGCGAAGGAGAGGATGGCCCTTGTGGAAGGCCGCTATCGAGCTGGGCTGGCCAGCGCAGTGGAGGTAACGGACGCTGAAGTAGCGCTGGTGAATGCCCAAGTCAACGATGTTGTGGCGATGTCGACCAATCAGGCCGCCAGAGCGCAACTTGAGCGGGCAATGGGCACTGCGGTTGCGCCGCTACGCGGAGGCTCATGACCCGTACGCAATGGATC